>NZ_JACOOP010000046.1:0-27594 GCF_014287725.1 Clostridium sp. NSJ-49
TATCTGACTTTATATTTGAAAGAGTTGCCATAAATCTTACCTCCGATAGTGTTATTATCTATATTATAACACTATTTAAGACTTATATGCACATATCAACATTATTGTCTAACAGAGCCTAAAATTTAAATTCCGCTATGTTTAAGAATAATGTTGAAAATAAGATATTTAAAAAAGGACCTACAATTTATTGGTCCTTTTAGTTCGTTATTATTTAAGATTTTTCATTAGTTTATTCAATTAATTTGCTATTAATTGAATATATAAAATTTGAATATAATCCTATTACAAGTCCCCATAATATAATGGCTGTGATTCGTACAGTTTTTACATCTTTTATCAAATGTTCAATAACGTCGTTCTCAAGAGTTAACTTCCCATCTTGCAATATGAGTTGTAATGTTTCTAGATTACTTGTTATTATACCTAATGACGCTGCTATTAATATGAATACTATCCATTGAACTGATTTATATCTCCAAACTTTCCTCATAAACCCTCCTATGTTATATTAAAGTGATGAACTATTTAATACAATTACGAATTACTTTCTTATTAATTATACACAAATAACAGTAACCATTAAACACTATTTACCATTAAATATGAATTGCTTTTCTTGCTTTAAAATCCTTTATTTGAGTAGTGGAATACGAATTACACCTCATCGTATCTTTTTCTGTTTTAAACAACTCTATCCATTTAAACCAATACATTAGGATAATTTAATCAAATATCAACATATATCTTGAACATAGAGAAATAATTAAGTCCTGTTAAATATAGAGAATTAAATTTTCCAAAACTCTTCTGTTAAATTATGTATAAATATGATAAAATATGTAGTATATACATATTTTATTAAGGAGGGGTTTTATGGATGGCATAACCCAATTAACAAACTCAACAACGATGTACTTAATTTCAGGTACCATCATTACTGCTGTAGCCTTAGTATGCGTATTATTTTTTATAAGAGCGTATAAAGAAGGGATTAAAATAGGAATGGATAAAAAAGATTTGAGTAAGGTTATAACCTCGAGTACCATCTTTACAATTGTTCCGTCAATCGGAATATTATTAGGTGTAATAACATTGTCTGGGTCACTAGGAGTCCCTATCCCATGGTTAAGGTTGTCTGTAATAGGTGCTTTACACTATGAAGTTATGGCAGCGGATATGGCTGCTAAGGTCAGTGGATTACTAGCATTATCTCCTGAATTTATGACACCTGAAATATTAGTTACTATTGTTTTTGTAATGGCAATAGGGATAATATGGGGTAGCATATTTTGTGTGATTGGTCTTAAAAAATATCAAAGTACCATAAAAAAATCTACATCTAAAGATAATAGATGGGGACAACTTTTATTTAATGCAATTTTCATAGGCTTGGTTTGTGCTTTTGTTGGATCATCTTTTGGAGATGTAAGACAAGGCTCCTTTACTAGTTTAATAGTTATAGTAATTTCTGCTTTATCTATGTCAATTTGTGATTATTTAGTTAAAAAGAAAAACCAAAAATGGTTAGATAGCTTTGCACTTTCTATTAGTATGCTAATAGGTATGGCTATGGCTATACTAGTAGGTTAGGAGGAATACTATTATGATGAAAGAAAAAGAAATGCAAATTGATAATTTGGAAAAGTTTGATGATATTATGCATAAGTATGGCAGAATCTCTACTGTTGTATTGATAATTATGTTGTTATCAACTCCATTTTTAATAGCTATGTACTTTGGCGCAAATATTGATTTTAAATCGGCATTAGCTGGAAGTATTGGAATATGTGCTTTATTCTTACCAGCTTCTATTGTAGAGGTTATCACCTATGCACCAATGCTTGGAACAGGGGCTACTTACTTAGCATTTATAACTGGTAATTTAACTAATTTAAAGATACCTTGCTGCATGAATGCAAGAAATTTAGTTGGAACAGAATTTGGTACTAAAGAAAATGAAATCGTTTCAACAATATCTGTAGCTATATCTTCAATAACTACTATCATAGTTATTGCTATTGGAGTAATGTTAATGGTTCCTCTTGAACCTATTATAAATTCTCCTGTACTAGAACCTGCTTTCTCAACAGTAGTTCCAGCATTATTTGGAGCTCTTGGATATCAATATATAAAACAGGCTCCTAAAGTAGCTATCATACCATTCTTGCTAGTTTCTGTACTTTGTTTTGCAGTACCTAATTTAGCATCACAAGTGGTAGTTCTTATAGCTGTAGCTGCTATACTTTCTATAGTAATAGCAAGGATTTTATATAATAAGGGGAAACTATAAAATGAATAATTTAGATAAAAATACTATAGCTAAAAATTTATCAGAAATGATACAAGTAAATACTATTAAAACAGATGATATGTCTCAGTATGAGATATTTCAAAATTTATTAGAGGAATTATATCCTACTATACATGCTAAAGGTGAAAAGGTAATCATAGCTGGCTCACTTCTTATTAAAATTAAAGGGAAAAACAGCAATCTAAAACCGATGCTATTAATGTCTCATACTGATGTTGTAGAAGCCGATGGAGTATGGAAACACTCACCTTTCTCTGGTGATATTGCAGATGATTGTGTATGGGGAAGAGGAACTGTTGATACTAAAGGTGCTTTATGTGCATTCCTTGAAGCAACAGAAGACTTATTAAAGGAAGGTTTTGTTCCAGAATCAGATTTATATTTAGCTTCATCAATTGATGAAGAAACATTAGGAGTAGGTGCTAAAAAAACTGTTGAATACTTAAAAAGTAAAGGTGTGAAATTAGGGATTGTCTTGGACGAAGGTGGTGCTATAATTGAATCTCCTATGCCTGGTCTTACTGGATACTATGCTATGCTTGGAATTATGGAGAAAGGCTATGCTAATGTTGAATTTATAGCAAAGTCATTAGGTGGACATGCTAGTACGCCAACTAACAATACTCCCATAGCTATGTTAGCATCTTTTGTAAATGATGTTAATACTAAATCACCTTTTAAAAAAGAATTGACTAAACCAGTAAAAGATATGTTTAAAGAGATGTCTAAGTATATGGCTAACCCTTATAAATCTTTATTTGGTAATGTAGAGTTACTTAGTCCTATATTGAAGAATGTTCTTCCAAAGGTAAGCTCACAAGCTAATGCTATGCTTACAACTACTTGTGCTTTTACTATGGCTAGTGGAAGTAAGGCTCCAAATATAATTCCAGAGTCTGCTTCAGTTACAGCTAATATGAGGGTAATGGTACATCAACCATTACAAGAATCCCTTAAAATAATAAAAAATGTAGCTAAAAAATATGATATAGCAATGAAAGTATTATATTCTCATGATTGCTCTAAAGTTACAGATGTTAAAAGCGACGGATATAAATATATTTGCAATTGCATAACAAATACATTTGAAGATGTTAAACCTGTTCCGTTTATAGTTTTAGCTGGAACTGATGCTAGACATTATAATGAAATATGTGATTGCGTAGTTAGGTTTGCACCATTAAGGTTAAATAAACAACAATTAAATAGTCCACATGGATTAGATGAAAATATAAGTATAGATGCTCTGTATGGAGCAAGTAAATTCTATAGATATTTCATAGAAAATTATAAAGGAGTTAACATATAAATCAGTTTATATATAAAAATGGAGTACACTTAAGTTCTCCATTTTTTTCATGTACATAATTTTAATATTAGCTATATTTAATTTAAATACATTCAAAAAAACTTTACCATTTATGAATATATTATACTTCTTATTTTAAAATTCTTTATTATAGAAGGAAAATTTCTTCCCTTCATCTATATATCTTAATAAATGAAGACTATTTTCTGAAACTTTTGCCACAACATTTATTCTATAATCTCTTTTCTTATTAACTTTTAATATTTGTAACTCTCCCATATATCTTCCGTATTCAATATTATCTATGGTTATATATCCAATCTCACTATCTATAGTATTCATCGGAATTATTATATCTCCATTTAAATTATACCTGCTTTCTACAGCCCTAATAGCATCTCTTGCTTGATCAACTCTTGGAGTGTATGTTTCTTTTAACAATCTATTTATAATATCGTCTTTAACCATAACTTCAATATCTAACATAATTTCATCTTGTTTTAATAAAGATAACTCTTTTAGTTCTTGAATACTAGGAAGAGAATCACCAATAAAGACAGTTTCATTTCCTAATGCAAATAATTCATTTGCTGCAATTCTTACATCTAGATTTCTATGATTCTCTAGTGTAGGTAATCCCTCTTTAATAGGACCTCTTTTCCTATTATTAGACTGTATAAAGGAAGAAACTTTAATTCCTCTTTTAGATAATAGTTTATTTTGCTTCTCCATATATTCTATTGATATTCCCGTGCCTGCTCTTGGATAAAAATTATGAAGAGCATCTATATTTTTGTATTCAACTTCAAGTTTATCTAACTTTAATAAAAATTCCTCAGTTACTGTTGATCCATTTAATTGAACTTTTATTCCATAAGGATTTCTGCTCATTTTAGCAATTTCCTCTTCATTATATCCAAAGTCAACTCTTATAGTTTTAACTCCAATCTCACTTAAACCCTTTAAATCCATATTATCTAAATTTAAGAACTTAAAAGTATTTGGAGATATATCACTAATTATATCCATATCATACTCTTTTGCTATTTTAAAAAATTCTTTAACTTGACTTTTTAAAATACTATAATCTGCCTCAGGTATATGTAATGATGTAAAAATTCTTGTAAACCCTAGATTTTTTCCATCTTTTAAAAGCTGTAAATTTTCTTCCATAGTATTATCTAATCCAAAATATATCGAAAAACCTAAACTCATAAATTATAACTCCCTTTTTATTAAAATGTGCTAGATTTAATATTATCATATTTAATCTAGCACAACTCTAAATTTATTTAATTATGCATTTTTAACATCAGATTCTTTAATAACAAAATAAGTTATAATAAATCCAGCAACATATGAAATGATAAGACCTATAAAATAATTAAGCATACATTCCGGTTTCATTATTGGAATAGCAACTAACCCTGATGGCCCCCAAGAGTTTGCTAATACATGTGTAAGCATTACATAAGCTCCACCAAATCCTGCTCCAAGCCCTGCAGTAATAAATGGTTTAAACATAGGAAGTGTAACTCCATATATCAATGGTTCTCCAACGCCTAAGAAACCTGCTGGAAGTGCCCCTGCAATAACCTTTTGTAATCTATTATTTTTAACTTTTTTAGCAATAAAGTAAATTGCAATTGCTGCACCAACTTGTCCTGCTCCTGCCATTGCAAGTACTGGGAATAATGATACTCCACCCATTGCTTCTAATTGAACTGCATAAATAGGTATTAATCCATGATGTAATCCAAATAAAACCATTGGTAAGAATAATGCTGATAATATATATCCACTAATTACGCTAACAACTGGATTTGAAGAATTTATAAATATACTTAAAACTGAAACTAGTCCATCTGATAAGAATCCAGCCACTGGCATGATAATAAATACAAATAATATTCCTGATATAAGTAAAGTTAATAAAGGAGTTAAAATTAAATCTAAAACATCCGGAATTCTCTTACGTATTGCCTTTTCTATTTTAGCTAGTATATATACACCTATAATTACACCTATAATACCGCCTTTTCCAGTAGTCAAAATAGAATTTAGAGGCACACTTTCATCATATAATCCAAGAGTTGTAGATATAGTAACTATATTAGCACTAATTGATATAGCACCTAACATACCTCCTAATCCTTCTGTTGCACCAAATTGTTTTGCAGAATTAATACCTGTATATATTGCAAAGTATGATAAGAATCCTCCACCTATAAGTGAGAACATTAATTGAGTCATTTTCCAGAAACCTTCTGCTGAAAGAATTCCTTGACCTTGAAGTGTTGTTATCAAACTTGCTAATCCATTAAATATACCTGCTGCTATAATTGCAGGAATTAAAGGAATAAATATATTAGCTATAGTATTAATTGCTTGTTTAAACTTACCCTTTTTTTGTCCGCCTTTTATTGCATCTTTATTTTGTTTCCAATCCTCAGTTACAACACCATCTCTAGGAATTCCTAATTCCTCAACACATATATCTGTAACTTTCTTAGCTTTACCTGGTCCTAAAACTATTTGAATATAGTTTCCATTATCTACAATGCCTAGAACCCCTTCAGTATTTTTAAGTTCATCTTTTTGAACTAAACATTCGTTCTTTACTGTCATTCTAAGTCTGGTCATACAATTTGCAGCTTTAACAATATTATTCTTACCACCAACTAATTCAATAATCTTTTTGGCTAAATCTTGATTTGTCATATAATATTCATCCCCCTATTAATTTAATTTTCTATGGCTTTTCTAATATGTCCTTTAGCTCTATTTAACGCTTCTTCTGCTTCTTTAGAGTTACAATGTAGTAATATCATTACTATAGCTACTTTAACCTTTCCTCTTGCTTGCTGTAATGTTTTTTTTGCTACTTCTCTATCTGCTTGAGTTGCTTCCATAACTATATTCTCTGATCTTTCAATTAACTTCTCATTAGTCTGCATTAAATCTACCATAAGATTTTTATATACCTTTCCCATACCTACCATACTTCCTGTAGATATCATATTTAATACCATCTTTTGTGCAGAACCTGCTTTCAATCTAGTTGAACCAGTAAGTACTTCTGGGCCTACAATAAGCTCTATAGATATATCTGATAACTTACTCATCTCTGAATTTTCATTACATACTATACAAGCCGTTTTACACCCAATTTTTCTAGCATATTTTAGTCCATAAATCACATATGGAGTTCTTCCACTAGCTGCTAATCCAATTACTATATCATCATTATTTAGATTAATATTCTTCAAGTCTTCTTCACCTAAGGTCTTACTATCTTCTGCACCTTCAACCGCTTTAATAAAAGCTAACTCTCCTCCTGCGATTAATCCTATTACTAAATCATAAGAAACTCCAAATGTCGGTGGACATTCTACTGCGTCCATTAATCCAAGTCGTCCACTTGTACCAGCACCCATATATATTATTCTCCCTCCTTTCTGAAGTGCATTAGTACATGCTTCTATAGCCATTGATATATCAACTAAAGAGTTTCTCACTGCTTGTATTACATTTTCATCCTCCTTATTCATAACAGATGCTATTTCAAAAGGAGTCATTTTATCTAGGTTAATCGTATTAGTATTCATCTTTTCAGTTGTCAGATTTTCTAAATTTAACATATATAATCTCCTTACTTCTTTTGGACATCTATAAAAATTAAATGTCCTTTTATTATTTTTTAATATGAGTTCTGTTAAACTGAGTTAAATTTGGCTCATAATTTCTATTAATATAGGCAGTATATAAAATATCAATCAAATTTAATTATGATATCAGCCAGTCCAGAGTAAATAATAATAAGTGCTAAATTATCTTTTTGCATAGTTTAACTCCTATTCTCAAACTGCTGATATCACTTATCTATCCATTCTTGTATATGTTTACATAATTATGAAAATTTGTTTCACATCTTGATTCTTTTAACAAAACTCTCACTACTTCATCTTTGTATATACATTATTATAAATTAATTGCAATTATGACAAATATTCGATTTTACATAAAATAAAAACACTTACATAACCTAAGTGTTTTAATTCTCTATTATTTATTGACAATAATTAATTAATTAATATTATCCGTATTATTCACTCACATATATTTATATCTTCATTAAAATAGTATATAATTATATTATGTAATTATTTCCATTTTGTTGTTAGGAGGAAATATCCTATGCTTGATTTTGCTAAAGCTGCTTTTCCATGGATTCTTTATGGGCTTGGTCTTGCAATTTATATTAAATATATGAATTCTAAAGCTAAGCCAAAAGATAAAAAATAAAGACGCCATGTTTATTACCACATGACGTCTTTCACATCTTTTATAACATTAATTATTTATTTATTTTATCTTACAACTTTACTAGCTGTCTCTAACTGATGTTAATATTGAATAAATATTATCCAAAACCTCTTTACAGATATTGTCAAAGTTACTTTGTAATCTTTCAGATAACTCTAAAGAAAACTCTATAACTTCAATTTCAATTCCAATAAAAAATCCCTTTATATTAGGTTTCTCTAATCTTATAGCCTTAAGTAAACTTATATCATGACCTGTATATATTTTATCAAGCAATTCATCGCAGTTATCTAAAGTTCTAACTGTTACAGTTCCAGGCTCTTTCATAAAATACGTTGAATCTATTATAATTACTAAATCATCATCCTTAATTTCTTCTATACAATATTGATAATCAGTTTCTCCAACTATTACTTCAATATTTTCATTAATATTCCTTAATGAATCTTGAATTTTTTCTACTACCTTTACACCAATACCATCATCACAAAGTAATATATTACCTATCCCAATAACTTTAATCATAATAATCTGAATCCTATTTCTATAAAGTATTATGCCAATATATTTATTGTTACTGCTTTATGTCTATCGCTAGTTACATGAGCCGCACAACTTAAACATGGGTCAAAGCTCCTAAGAATTCTTCCAACTTCAACAGGACTGCTTATATCTTGAATCTCTGTTCCTATTAATGCCTCTTCAGCAGTACCTCTTACCCCTTTATCATCTTTAGGTGATATATTCCATGTAGAAGGTGGAATAACTGTGTAATTTTCTACCTTTTTATCATTTATTGAAATCCAATGAGCTAATGATCCTCTTTCAGCTTCACTTAAGCCTACCCCTAAAGCTTTAGTAGGAACTTGCCACTCTTTTTGAACAGCCTTTCCTAATTTTGCAATTTTTATTAATTCCTCAGTTATCTCACATACTCTTTTAGCCTCATAGGCTTTTGCTAAAATTCTATCCATAGTAGATATGCCACCTTTATATTCACCACTTAATGTCATTCTTGCTAATGCTCCAACTTCCATTGCAAATCCTTTATATCTAGGTGCATTTATCCAACTATACGCTCCTTGCTTTTTTGGATCTGGGCTTGCTGGATTACTTTTTCCTGGAATCAACGGTTGTCCATTATCAACTGCCCATGTATATTTAACGCTTTCTGTTATATTGTTTATGTCTAAATCTTCTTCCTTACCATTAATTCTTACATTTGGCAATGAATATTGGATTGGAGGTGCATAATTATCATATAAGCCATAACTCATTAAATTTCCATGGCCGCCTCCTATTTTAAAATAATCACTATATGCTTTAGCTATAATTTCTACGTCAGGAATTAATTTATTTATAATAAAATCTTTTAATATTGTAATTATATATCTACAGCTTTCAATTTGTGGTATATCTATATTTGTAGTTATGCCTCCTACCCATATACCATGAGGATGTGGAGCTTTTCCTGTTAAAACTGCTAAACCCTTATGAGCTTCTCTACTTAACCTTATGGCTTCAACATAATCTTCATTTATTTTATTAGTAATTACTTTATCTAATCTATAATCCGCCACTTTAGGAGTTTCTGTCTTAAACAATGGATTTACAGCGATAATTTCCAAATAATCTGGGAAAACAAAGAAATATGTCCATCTTAAATAATTTTGTATAAACTCAAAACCGTTTGCTATATCTCTAATAATTCTACCATTTTCATCTGGATTAATTTTCATTGCATCCTCTAAAGCTCTAACTGACGTTAAAGCATGATGTGTTGAACATATACCACAAATTCTAGGAGTTAATCTTATCATATCTAAAGGCGAGCGACCTTCGAACATTTTTTCAAATCCCCTAAACTGATTTCCACAAACCTTAGCATCTACAACCTTATTATTTTCAACTTGCACTTCTATACTTAGAAGTCCACTAACTCTTGTAACAGGATCTACTATTATATTATGCACCTTCACCACCTCCATACTTAACAAATGGTTCCATACTATCTGGAAATCCTGGAACTGCACAACCTATACAAGTTGTATTGTCTCCAATAGGCCAATTTTCACTATCATTCCATCTACTAACAGGACAATAAGCATAAGTTACTGGTCCCCTACAGCCTAATAAAAACATACACTCTTCTCCTCCGAAAGTTTTTGCAAATATACCTGCATCAAAAAATCTCCTTCTTGGACATCTATCATGTATAAGTTCTCCGTAATAAGCTAAAGGTCTGCCCTCTTTATCTAATTCTGGTACTCCATAATTAACTAAATGTCCCAATACTCCCATAGTCCATACTGGATTAGCTGGACACCCTGGAATTTTTATTACATCATTTCTTTCTAAGAATTCACTTACCCCTACAGCTTCAGATAAATTTGGTTTAGCTGCTGTTGGACCCCCATAGCATGCACAAGTTCCTACACTTACTATATACTTTGCCTTTGAAGCTAAAAAGTTTACAGCTTCCTTTGCTGTAATTTTTCTTCCATTGTATGTACCTATTATTGTAAATAATCCATCTCCTGCTAAAGGTACAGCCCCATCAACTATAAGTACAAATTCTGACTTTAGTATACTAAATAACTCCTCTAATGCTTCTTGGTCTTCATCTCCTTGAATACTCTCAAAATATTTAATATTAAGAAATTCCTTTAGCATGTATAATACATCTGGATCTTCTGCATTTAATAAAGAAATTGCTTCTCCAAAACATCCCGATGTTTCAAGCCAGATAGCATTCATCTTTTTTCTCTCACCTGACTTTACTGCTTCAATTGCTCTTTTTGCCATATTAATAGCTGATTCTCTACCTCTAATTCCTGAACTCTTAACACCTAGTTTTTCTTTATCAACGTAAGTAACAGGAATTATATAATCACTTTGAGTAAAAATGAGCATAAATATCTCCTTGAAAATATTATCCTTTTAGTATATTCATTTAAATACATATATATTATCTGAAGTTTTTAACTTAGTTACTGGAGCTGAAAGTATTATATGTAACAATTTAGAAGAAATAATTATTCAATTTTCTATAATAATATATCTGTAAAATAGCAAAAGACCATGTTCACTTTTGTGTTACATAGTCTTTTTATTGTTAATTTAAAAATTAATACTTTTTAAATACTACCTTATTTTTTATTTTAATTTATTGCTTTAAAGTCTTAGGCTTATTTCTTTATTACGGTAATATATTATCAAAAATTATATTATCTGTTTTTTTATAGCCCATGTGCATATGTTCTTCATTTGCTATAGTCCAAGATAAAATAGGATATTTTGCTTTTAATAATCCTACAGATAAATTATCTACAGAATTTAAATCATAAGCTATAACATGAGGTTTACTTTTAAAGTTTAATAATAAGTTTTTAAGAACAAATACTTCATACCATTCTAAAGTATTATTTGGGTCATCTGTAAAATCACTAGATAACTGACATCTTATAACTTCACTTGCATTATTTTTAAACCATTCAAGAGTAAATGGATTAAAAGACTGTACTAGATATCTACCTTCATAATTTTCTACAACCTCATAGGTTTTTGCAGCTAAATCTGTAGCTTCTTTCTCATCTTTTAACTCTATCAATATAGGAACTTGATTATCTACTAACTCTAATACCTCTTTTAGAGTTGGTATAGTTTCCTCAGTGTTTTCAAGCTTTAAAGATTTTATTTCATCATATTCAACATCTTTAACATCTCTACTATCACCAGTCATCCTTAATAAGTTGCTATCATGGAATACAATTACTTCTTTGTCCTTTGTTAGTTGAACATCTAATTCTATTGCATATCCACTTTCTATAGCTTTTTTAAACGCTTCCATTGAGTTTTCAGGTACATCACCATTATCTAAGCCTCTATGTGCTATTGGCACAGTAGTTATCCAAGAAAAATCACTATCATCAAGTTTTTCTCCCTGTATTGCATAAATATAAGCGGTAGTTACTACAACTACAAGTAATACTAAAACACTTATTAATCCTATTGTTATTTTCTTCTTCTTTCCCATATAATTTTTATTATTTCCCCCATTTATAAATATTTTATTGATAAAATCACTCCCTATATACCATTAAATACTTATAATTTTACAAAATCAGTCCATATCTCTGATATATTAGGAAGCACCTTTGAACATATTTTACCATATTTTTAGAAATTTGTGTCAAAATTTTACAATAATTACTTATAAGTTTAAGAAATAATTAATTTTAGCATATTCTAACTAAAAGCTCTCCTTCTGGCATATTGATTATTCTCTTACCACCGATTTCAGTTTTTAAATATACTCTATTTTTTTCATCATTTACTACCTCACCTATAATAGCCGCATCTTTCCCCATAGGATGCTTTTTCATAGTATTTAATATTTTTTCAGCATCTTCACTTTCCGCTATCACCAATAGCTTTCCTTCATTTGCTATAAATAGAGGGTCTAAACCTAAAATATCGCACATTGAACTTACCTCTTCTTTTATAGGTAGCTTCTCTTCATCTATCTCCATACTAACTAAGCTATGTTTCGCAATCTCATTTAATGTAGTTGCAACTCCCCCTCTAGTTGGGTCTCTAAGAACTTTAACCTTCTTGCTTGTATTTAAAATACTCTCTATTAATCCATTAAGTAGTCCACAGTCACTTTCTATTTCCACATCAAAATCTAGATTTTTTCTCATATTCATAATAGCTATTCCATGGTCACCAATTGTTCCGCTAATTATTATCTTATCTCCAGCAGAAGCTTTGTCTCCTCCAATATATAGATTACTATCCTCTATAACTCCAATACCTGTAGTATTTATAAATATGCCATCTCCACTTCCCTTTTCAACTACCTTAGTATCTCCAGTAACTATTTTAACTTTAGCTTCCTTTGCTGTTTCAGCCATAGAAATAACAATTTTCTCTAAATCAGATATCAATAATCCTTCTTCTATTATAAAACCTACTGTAATATATAGTGGTTTTGCTCCACTCATTGCTAAATCATTTACGGTGCCACAAATAGATAATTTACCTATATCTCCACCTTTAAAAAACAATGGATTAATTACAAATGAATCTGTAGTTACAGCAAGTTTACCATTAATTTTAGGTAATACTGTAGAATCATTTTCCTGCGCTAAATACTCGTTAGTAAAATGCTTATAAAATAAGTCTTTTATTAATTTATTTGTAGCTCGTCCACCACTACCATGTGATAAGGTTATTATGTCCAAATTTATCACCTCTCTTAGTTATATTTATAATATGCTGCACATGTACCTTCCTCTGATACCATACATGCACCTATAGGAGTTAATGGAGTACATACTTTTCCGTACAATTTACAATCATATGGTTCTTTAACTCCTCTAAGTATCTCTCCACAAATGCACCCTTTATTGATTTGTGAGTTTACTATATTTATATTGAACTTATTTTTAGTATCATAATTCTTATAATCTTCTTTAAATTTAAAGCCTGTTCCTTCAATTATTCCAAGACCTCTCCACTTACTATCTGATAATTGAAATACAGTATTTAAAATATTTAAAGCTTTCTCATTACCTTTATTTTTTACTATCCTTGTATATAAATTTTCTAACTTGCTTTCACCATTTGCTTTCATTTCTACTAATCTATATATGGCTGAAATAATATCTAAAGGCTCAAAGCCAGCTATAACTAAAGGTAATTTTTCTTCAATTGATAAATTTTCAAAAGCTTCAGCTCCTATAACAGCTGCAACATGTCCAGGACAAATAAATCCATCTACCTTTAATTCTTTGTTAGATACTAAGCTTTTCATAACATTAGGCATAGTCTTTAAAGAGTTTAATACTGAAAGGTTATCTATACCTTTTTCCTTTGCATTATATACAGTAAGTGCAATTATTGGAGCAGTTGTTTCAAAACCAACTCCTAAAAACACTACTTCTTTATCCAGATTACTTTTTGCAATCTCTAATGAATCTAATGGTGAAAATACTACTCTTATATCTCTACCTAAAGCTTTTTCCTTTTGAAGGGAGCTGTAAGTACCAGGAACTCTAACAAGATCACCAAAGGTTGTAATAATAACATTTTCTTTTTTACATAATTCAATTGCCATATCTATATACTCTTGAGGAGTAACACATACGGGACAACCTGGACCACTTATCAACCTTATATTTTGAGGTAACAGTTCCTTTAAACCACTTTTTAATATACTCATGGTATGAGTGCCACATACCTCCATTATTGTAATATCTTCATTATTAAACCTTTTAAGTTTTTCTAAAATTTCTTTTACTAGCTTAGGATTTTTAAATGATATTAATTCCTTCATACTCTTCACCTTAACTCATAGCATCTGCTAACTCTCTAAAAATTTCTAAAGTCTTTATTGCTTCTTCCCTACATATTTTTTCTATGGCACAGCCTGCATGAATTAATACATAGTCACCTATTTTAGGCTCTTCAATAAGAGATATATTTACCTCTAAAGCTACGCCACCATAACTTACTAAAGCTATATCTCCATTGATTTTTTTAATTTCCGCTGGTACTGCTATACACATTATTAACATCTCCTTTATAAGCTTCTCTTGCAACCATTAATTGTCCAAAGCTTATCCCACTATCATTACATGGTATTTTTTTATGAGTGAAAACTTCAAAACCTTCTGATATTAAACCATTATATATACCTTCAAAAAGTATAATATTTTGAAAAACACCACCACTTAAAGCTACACAGTTGATATTGCTTTCTTCTCTTATCTTTTTACACATATCTACTGTACAATTTATTATTGAGCTATGAAATTTAATAGCTATAACTTCTTTTCCAACATTACTTTTTATATCGTTAATTATCCCTTTTATAATATTATCTGTATCAATAATATATTTTTCATTTATTTTATTTATCTCATATTTATAGCTTTCAACCTTTGTTTTATCTGATATATTTTCTAAGAAAATTGCTGCCTCACCTTCAAAGGTTACTCTTCTATTAAATCCTACCAACGCTGCAATACCATCAAAAAGTCTTCCCATACTTGAAGTTAAAGGACAGTTAATATTATTTTTTATCATAGTTAATATAAGCTTGGTTTTCTTATTATTTAACTCTTCAGGTAAATAGTCATATATTTCTTCACCATAAGTTTTATAAAGCTTAGATAATGCTATTTTCCAAGGTTCTTTTATTGCACTTTCTCCACCTGGTAATGAAAAATAATTTAAATGCCCTACTCTTTTATACTCCTTTAAGGTGCATATTAAGAACTCACTACCCCAAATATTTCCGTCATCTCCATAGCCTGTCCCATCATATGCAACACCTATTACTTTTTCATTAATATTATTTTCAGCTATGCAACTTGCTATATGAGCATGATGGTGCTGAACTGCAACTCTTTCACCTTTAAAATTATTAACTAAATCATTACTCCAATAATCTGGATGTAAGTCATATGCAATTATTTCTGGCTCTATTTTATAAATCTGCTTAAAATTATTTAAATTTCTCTCAAAGCTATTATAAGTTTTTGCATTTTCCATATCGCCTATATATTGACTTATAAAAATATTATCTTCTTTAGAAATTGCTAATGTATTTTTTAGATGTGAGCCACAAGCTAAAATTTTACCTGAACCTTTCATATTCACTGTAATAGGTGAATATCCTCTAGCTACCCTAATTGTTCTTTCATCTTTTAAAGATACTCTCGTTACTGAATCATCTATAGGTAAATAAATATCTCTATTATGCATCAAAAAATAATCTACAATATTATTTAATCTTTCCATTGCCTCTTCATTTTTATAAATCATAGGCTCTCCACTTATATTAGCACTTGTCATAACTAAAATTTCTATTCCTTCATCAAATAATAGATAATGTAATGGTGTATAAGGAAGCATTACACCTAAAGTCTTATTATATGGAGCTAAATTATCTGGTAGCTGTATCTCCATTCTTCTTTTTAAGATAACTATAGGTCTTTTGTTACTTAAAATTACCTCCTCTTCTCTTTTGCTTAAATAACAATATTTCTTTGCCACCTCTAAATCTTTAACCATAACTGCCATAGGCTTATAAGGTCTCTTCTTTCTATCACGAAGTAATTTTATAGCTTCATAATTTCTACCATCACAAACTAAATGAAAGCCTCCAATCCCTTTAATAGCTAAAATTTTTCCTTCCTTAATTAAAGATATTACTTCTTTAATTGAATCATTTGTATCTATCTTTTGATTTTTATTATCTACAAGACAAAGTTGTGGTCCACATTCTGGACATGCGTTAGGCTGTGCATGAAACCTTCTATCTAATGGATTTGTATATTCTTTTTTACATTGAGGACACATTTTAAAAGCCTCCATTGTAGTTGTTTTTCTATCATAAGGAAGCTTTTTTATAATTGAAAATCTAGGACCGCAATTTGTACAATTAGTAAAGGCATATCTATATCTTCTATTTTCAACATCAAAAATTTCTTTCTTACAATCATCACATATTGAAATATCTGGTGATATAAGTGTTGATATATTCTCTTCTTCTTTACTAAATTTAATTTCAAAGTTCTCATATCCAATTAACTCTTTAGAATTAATAGTTATATTTGAAACCTTAGCTAATGATGGAGTATTATTTTTTAGCATTTCTATAAATGAAAGAACCTGCTCTTCTCTTCCTTCAATATCCACAATAACACCTAAAGAAGTATTATTAACCCATCCCTTTAAATTTAAATCAGCTGCTAACTTATATACAAACGGCCTAAATCCAACACCTTGTACTATCCCCTCAACTAATATAACTTTTCTTAATTTATTCATATAATCACACTCTTAAAATACATATTAATCTCTTATTATTATTGAAATTATTCTATTTATATTTATAAACTGTTTAAACAATACATGTTTAAAAATATATAAAAAAAGCATTGACCCTTACGTTACGTAATAGTGTACTCTTTAATTGTGGTTCGAACACAACGCTAAAATACGAAATGAGGATTTAATTATGAATATTAAAGCAATTCGATCTGATGATATTTATCGCAAAATGATGACTGCATCAAAGGAAGAAAAAGAAAATATTTATCGATATGAGCTGATGAAACCTTTTGAATTCAAGTGGCAATGTATAGGCATCCCACTGAAATCAGAAACTGATGGTGGATATGCTTGCGGTTACGCTTTAATCCAACACTATTTAGAAAAGACAGGAAAATCTATATATGAGGCAACAATAACACCAACCGCAGATATCTTAAAGGAAACGGAGTCTTTCTGGAAGTAAAAATAAATGAGATTGCCGAAAATCGTCATATTCAACCAAATAGCAAGGAAGCTCAAGCTCTTGTGGAAAAATGGCAATGTTACATTACCGCTAATTTTTATAATTGTACAAAAGAGATATTATCTTATCTTGGACTGATGTATATCGGTGATGAACGCTTTACCCAAAATATTGACCAAAACGGAGAAGGTACTGCTGCATTTATTTGCTACGGCGATTGAGATTTATTGCAGAAAATTAGCATAACTCGAAACAGAAATAAATTACAATTTCTAGTGAATATCAGGAGAACAATCTAATATTATTGTGAACTAAATGACCTTTGAAAATTAAATAATACCGTAATTTATAATTAATATATAAATTACGGTATACTTGCTATATAATTGTATTAAATTATTAGTGAAATATGAATTTGCAAAGGGGATTAGGAATGCTTATAAGAAGGTATGAAACATCAGATTGCAAAGAGTTAACGGAACTGTTTTACAATACAGTACATTCTATTAATGCAAATGATTATACAGAAGAACAGTTAAATGTATGGGCAACAGGGTCTATCGATTTAGAGAAATGGAATCAATCTTTAATGGCACATTTTTCAGTTGTTGCAGTTGAAGATGGAATTATAGTTGGTTTTGGTGATATAGATAAAACAGGATATCTAGATAGATTATACGTTCATAAGGACTATCAACATCAAGGAATTGCTACTGCAATTTGTGATAAATTAGAAAGTATTTTTGATGTTGAAAAAATAACTACATATGCTTCAATTACAGCAAAACCATTTTTTGAAAAGCGAGGATACAAGGTTATTAAAAAACAGACCGTAGAAAGAAATGGGGTTTTGTTACAAAATTACGTTATGGAGAAATCTACAAATTTTAATTTATAGTGAAATTTAGAATATCAATATATAATTTATAGTGAAATTTAGAATATGAATATGATATTATTGCGAAGTAATTAGTAAAGACCTTCTTTTAAAGTTGAATAATACGTTGTCTAATGAATATGTTATATTATGAGTTATTATAAGGTGGGATACGATGTTTGGAACAATACTAACAGCATTAACTTCATTTGTAGCCACAAATATTGATGATATTTTTGTACTTATGCTATTTTTCTCACAAATAAATGATACTATAAAGGTACGTCATATAATTATTGGACAGTACTTAGGAATAAGTGCTTTAATAGCAATAAGCATTATAGTAGCTTTAGGTATATCCATAATTCTAAATGAATATATAGGTTTGCTTGGACTAGTGCCAATATATTTAGGAATAAATGAATATATTAAATATAAAAAAGAGAGAAAAGATATAGAAAGTACAGAAGATCAAGAAAATAGAATTAGTAAAAATAATAACTTAGAGAAAACAACAGAAAATGATGATAATAGTATAACAAAAGTTATAAAAAGCTTGATTAACCCCAGTGTTTTTAAAGTAGCTAGTGTGACTTTAGCTAATGGCGGAGATAATATAGGGATTTATATACCACTTTTTACAAGTATGAATTCAATGGATATTTTTATAACAGTTATAATATTTATTATTCTTATAGCATTATGGTGCTATATTGGTAAAAGTTTCTCTGAATACCCCTTTATTCAAAGAAACATTGAAAAATATAAACATATAATTATTCCAATAATATTTATAGGATTAGGGATATTCATAATAATAAAATCTGGTACAATACCACTAATATATAAGAAGATATTCTAATATATAAAAAAATATAAAATTAGTTTTATAAAAATACCGCATTATTCAATAGTAAATATGCGGTATTTTTTAGTGCATAATTCAAAAATATTGCTATTTAAAAGGATGTCCCTATTGGACATCCTTTATGTTATACCTTTTTATACATTATTTTAAAATAAAACTAATTTAATAATATCCTCTTCTGCTTCTTCTCGTTCTAAAGTCTGGTTTTCTTCTTTCTCTAAATCTAAAATTAAATCTTTCGCCTTTAAGCTCCATCATTTTTTCCTTACAGAATCTACATCTATCACTTGGATAATCCCATGATAGCTTTTTACCACAGTCCTTGCACACTCTTTCATGGTCAAGAAGATTAGTTAAAAGCAGCTCATTTATTTTATTTGCTGTATTTTCTTTTTCACTTGAAATATATCTATTATTTATCATCATATTAAAGTTTTTTCCAAAGGAATAGTTTAATTCTAATGATTTATAGTAGCTTTCAAGCTCATCAAGCTCTTTCTTTGTATTTACAATGTTTTTAAGTCTTGGCTTCTTTAAGTTTACTGCACCTTCACTATACATAATACAATACTCTTCCCATAATGCCATTACTGTCTTATTATTTTCTTCAAAAGGAATTGTTGCCATCTTTAACATATCACTTTTAGATGCTTTTATATTAAGAGCTTTTAATCTATTTAAAAGATAAATTATAGTTGTAACATCTGCTTTCTTATAATATCCTTTAATTTTTGCTAAGCTCCATGTCTTTAATGCATCTACAATATCTATATCTAGTTCTAAAAGTGAATCAGGAATTCCTATATAGCATTTATCTATTTTCTTTGTTTCTGCTGTTAAGGCATTCTTTATTAAGTTACTGTCTGTAGCTGCTGTAACATAGCCTTTATCGTAAATTCCTTTACGGCCTGCTCTTCCTGCTATCTGCTTTATCTCAGGAACACTAAGCTTTCTTAAAGATATACCATCAAATTTTCTAGTTTCTAAAAAGACAATACGTTTTATAGGAAGATTTACTCCCATTCCAATGGCATCTGTACAAACTATTACTTCTGTCTCCCCACTTAAGAATCTTTCAAACTGCTTCTTTCTTGTGGAGTATGGCAGTGAGCCGTAAATTATGCTTGTTTTTATATTATTATTAAGGAGCTGTGCTGAAACTGCTAAAGCTTTCTTTTTACCAAAGACAACTAAAGCATCTCCTTTTTTAACATCTTTATTTAAGTCAAATTTCTTATCTTCAAATATAAGCTCTGTATCTCTTTTATGCTCTATAATTTCATAAGTATCTTTACAATCTTTTATAAGTTTTATTATTATATCCTTAGCTTCTGGAGCCATACATATATGAATTTCTGGAGCTAATACACCAATTATTGCTCTAGTCCATGCCCATCCTCTTTGCTTGTCAGCTATCATCTGAGCTTCATCTATAACACATATATCATAATGCGTTTCAATCTGTAGCTTTTCTATTGTAGAAGAAATATGTGATGCATATGAAATAATATCCTCTTCTTCTCCAGTTAATAATGAACAGGCTATATTTTCACCTCTTAGCTTATCTTGAACTTCTAATGCTAATAATCTAAGTGGTGCTAAATATACACCTGATTCTGCATCCATAAGCTTTTGTATACTTGCATATGTCTTACCTGTATTAGTTTCACCAACATGAAGATAGAAGTGTCTTTTCATTCTTCTTGCTTCTTCATATTCATCGATTGGACTGTCTAATATTATCTCTTCAATCTCATCTTTAACTTTGTTTTTAATATAGATATTTTCAGATGTCCATATTAACCCCTTAGTACATATCCAAGGGATACATTCTTCAAAGTCCTCCATATCATCAATAGATGGAGCTTTAGGATTTTCCTCTAAATACTTCTCATAAATAATATTTTCAACTACTGCAACTCTTCTTATAAGCTTGTTAATATCATCTTCTTTAGCTATAAGAGCTTTATTAAAGCCTTTTAGATTAACACTTTTATAGTATCCGAAAATCATCTCTCTAGCATTTTCTAAAAACAGCTTCATATGGTCATCTGTCTTATAAATATTTATGCTATTAAGATTATTTAGCTTGCTATCAATAGAGTTAACAACCTTAACTTTAAGCCTGTTTATCCCCTTTGAATCTTTCGCAGCTTCTTTGCAGTTTTCTATCATAAGCTTAGCTAAGGTTTCTTCATTGTAGCTATTTTCTTCCTTTACAATTTCTGTAGAGTATTCATTATGGATTTCTAATAGCTTGCATCCTTCATTATAAACATCTAACAATAGTTTATCTTCTAATGAAATCACCTTGGCTGAAATATGACTTCCCCATCTAGACTTATATGCATTGCCTATTTCAGTTTTAATCTGCTCTTCTAATCTTACCCTTTTATTATCATCTAGTTCCTGTAAGTCTATATCATAATAAACTTTTCCGTCTCTAGTTCTCTTGTACCACCTTACGCTATTAAAAAGATATTCTGTATTATATCTTTTCTTAAAGCTTTTATATAATTCACCTTTTTTCAGCTCCATAGTTTTTTCTACTTTTTCATATAAAACAGCAGCAATATCCTTTGGAACATACTTATATACTATTTCAGAAATGGTAGCGTTCTTCTTTGGTATATACTTTGATACACCTTTATTAACCTTTTGAACATTTTTAAATTTATCTTTAGACTCATCAGAAAACTCAATTTCTTCTAAAGCTTCAACGTAAGAACCTTCCCAAGATAATTCATATAAAAAGTCCTTTACATACATGTAATCATATATATTAAAAGGTCCATTATCTTTTAAAGTAACTTTAGACTCTGGATTGTACTTATCAAAACTAGAATCATCAATCTTAACTCTATGAGTTGTTCTTATGTAATTTACAATCTCTTTAATCATTTCAATAGTAAATTCAGAATCTATATACTTAGCTATTTCATTTTTTACTTCTTTTCTTAAACTACATTTACTTGAACCCATATCATCACTTCCTTTGCATTTTTCTCTTTAGTATTATATTTAAAACTATTTCTCATTATATTCTGGACAAAGATATCTGCCATTATTTTCACTTTTCCCTTTTATATTTATGGCTTCTTTTGGACAGTGATGAATACATGAATAACAGTTAATACATTTATCTCCAAACTTAGGTTTACCATCTCTTATTTTAACATTATTAACTGGACAACATTTTTCACATTTTCCACATGTAATACATCTATCTGAAACTACAAAATTTTTGCTGCTAACCATAAATTTATTAAAGGCACCATTTACAGCTGAAGATAAAACCCAAGAAAAAGGTGTTTTATCGTCTTTTTCAATATTTTCATCATTTTTAATTTTTTCTGCAAGCTTTTCAATAACAGGATTTGCTGCATTTAAAATTTCATTTACTTTATCTTTATCTGGCATAGCCTTAGAAATAACATAATTTCCAGGCATCTTAACTCCATAGAATCCTTTAAAAATTAGTCCTTTTTTATCACATATCTTCTTGCAATATTTATAACAGTTTCCTGATTGTGATTCCATTGTTCCAATAAAGTATATCTCATTATTTCCAATAAACTCTGCCTTACTTATTAAATCTTCAATTATAGCTGGAAATCTCCAAGCATAAATTGGAGCTACAATTATAAATGGCTTATCTGATCTAAATGTCTTTGCCATTGTATATTTTATTACATTATTAAGAGATACAACCTCATCATTTATTTTATTTGCTATAGCTTTAGCTACGTATTTACTATTTCCTGTACCGGTAAAAAATAAAATCAAATAATATTCCTCCTATAAAACTAATCTTATACTTAATAAAAGATTTTTTTCATTTATATATATTTAACATAAAAACTCATTTAAAATCTTTACTTTTCATTATAGTAATTTTATATTCTAAAAACTACACTTTTTAAGAATATTTCTCTGAAAAACTTTAATTACAAAAATAATACACTTACTATGTTTACAACATCTTCAGTTTTGAAGTAAAAAAAGTTTTTCACATTGAAAATCGCAAGCATTTTCACAAGCCAATCCAGAATAAAATAATAAAGCAAAGTCGGCAGTATTGAAATACCTCTCTATAGTAACAGTTTTTTATTATTTTAACTGTCTAATATAAAGGAAACATATCATATCTGCCGACTTTTTAGTCTCTATAACTTTAAAATGTTTCACTTATAAAAAGAATATAAGTGTCAAATCTATATTTTTAAGCTAGTTTATATCTTAAAATTTATTACTCTAATATTAAATTAAGATTTATCTCTATTCCTTTGAATCTATGTATATAGGTAATTTAAATGGTTCATGCCATTGAATAATATCTATATCATCTAAATTATTTAGCTTTTTTACTTGTTCATAGTACCAATCTTTATCCATTCTATAGTGTTTACTATAGCTTTCATCTGCTAAACTGTAAAAAGTATCTTTAACTTCAACTATTACTTCCTGTATTTCACTTAATTCCCATACGGAATTTTCTCTATTTTCAATAATAAAATTCTCTGAATTGATAATTGAATTTTTTTCTACAAATTCTTCTTTAGGAATAATATTTTTCTCATTTTCTCTTATATACCAAATTCCATTATCCTCATTAATGTATCTACTAGTATTATCATCATAAATATACCCTACTAAAGATTCATCAATAATACTTTTTATATCATTATCATTTATTTTATCAGTACACGCTATAAGAGTTATTAAAAATATTATACTTAAAAGCATTTTTAATATCTTCATCAAATCCCCTCCTTAAAACTTATTTATCTGTTCTCATACGATAAGTTCTTCTTTATACTTACAGAGTAATCCAATCCCAAACTAATTCTCATAAATTTAATATTATTCGTTATTATGTTTAAGCTCTCTTATCTCATCAATGATAGAATATGTACACAGTATCATAGTAAAAACAATTATTGTAGCAACTACAATCCCTATTTCTTGGTAAGCCCCTAACATTTCAAATAAAGTAACAAATATAACAACAATAACCACTGATAATATACCTGCTTTTATCCAATTTTTTTCATTTCTCATAATCTCTCTCCTCATATCTGCTTAATCTTTAATAATACGTTATTACACTAAGATTTCACATTAGTTTTTTCTGTTATTTTTCTATTAATTGAATATATAAAATAATATTATTGTTTTATACTATAAGTACCTTGATTATTTTCAATTGTAATTTCATTAGTTGCAATAATCTTAGATGTTTCTTTATCTTCTATTTGCAATTCAACTTTAAATTCTATAACTGTTCCCTCAACCCAAGAAACTTCTGCAAATAAACCAAGTTCAACTGGTTCACCTGAATTAATTATTTCCTTTTGAGGACCCTTCTCTGGAACAATAAACCCTTCAACATCATCATCACTTTTCAGTATCCAATGATATTGGATTTCCTTATCATATTCTCCTATAACTTTAGGTTTTAATGTTATTGGCATCCCCTTATAAGAATTAGCATCATTAGTATCAATTATTTCAACACTTAAACTATCTTTGTGTGTATTATCTTCTGTTTTTATTTGACAACCTACTAACCCAATTAGCAATATACTTAAAATTATTGACCATATAACTTTCTTCATAAAAGCCTCCTTATTTCATTTAATAAGCAATATAATACAGTTCTTCGTTAATTGCACACTATTATATTAACATAATTTACTAATTTATTCTAAAGCTTCTTTTTTGTTATAATTTTTAAGTTAAAATTGCAAGATACTTTACCACTTTAATAAAATTATTATCAGTTCAATTATGCTTACGATTTTATATAAAAATTTAATAAAAAACTACTCTAAATTAACTTAAATAATCAATTTAGAGTAGTGTGAATTTTAACGTGATTTTAGTTGCGATTTTAAGTTTTTCATCCTAAACCCGAACCTGTTGACTATGTTTAGTTCATTTTTTATACTAATAAATATCTTTTAAAATAATCTTTAAATCATTAACTTCTTATAGTAACTATCCAATTATATATTGTAGTAATAGTTGATACATATTATTTAAAGAATCAATATGAGTTCTTTCATATCCGTGGCTACCGCTTGTCCCTGGTCCTAATGCCGCATGTCTTACATTGTTACCAGCAGTTATAGCAAAATCTGAATCTGTTCCATATCTTGGTGTAAATACATCAATTTCGTAATCTACACCAATTTTTTCAGCTGCTTCCACTAGTTCTGTTAACATTTCATAATGGTATGGGAATCTTGAATCCTTCGCAAACAGAGATACTTTCTTCTCACTTGATACCTGTGTTGGTGAAACTGGAGCAATATCTAATGCTATAATATCTTTAGTTCCATCAGGAAGCCATGCTCCTCCATGACCGATTTCTTCAAACATTGTAAAAAATGCTTTCACATTTCTTTTACATACAATATTATTATCTTTTATGTATTTCATAACACCAAGTAAAACTGCTATACAAGCTTTATCATCTATAAAACGGCTTGTGATATATCCATTATTCATATGGAAACCTGCATCTAAGGCTATTATATCTCCAACTCTAATTCCTAAATCAAGTACATCTTGTCTACACTTTACATCTTCATCTAATACAAATTCTACGTTTGTATTATAATTTAAAGGCGCATTATTATCAGAATCTGGTCTTACATGGGCACAAGAGTGTACTCTTCTCACACATCCTGTATAAATATGACCCTTACGAGTATGTAACCTACAGATTACCCCTGTTGCATCCTCTTCTCTTAATCCTCCTACATTAGTTACCACAAGTGCCCCATTATCTTTGATATAACGTACCATAAGACCTATGTCATCACCATGAGCCATTATCACTAAAGGATCTCCTTCTCCACCAATATCTGCAATTAATCCACCTTTATGTACTTCTTCACTTGGGATATTCAGTTCTTCCATTTCATTTACAAGATAATTCTAAATTAGACGAAAGTATCCTGTTGTGCTGTCAATCTCAAGTAATTCCTTTAATTTTTGTATTACATACTCTTCATTAAATTTAAACATTGTCCTTCCTCTCCTCCATAACTTTATTACACTATTTTCTAATTATATTAGTATTTTTATTCATTAACTCTGATTAGACATATAAATAATATTCTTTATTACCTATGTTATTATCTAACCTTTAATTAACTCTTACCCAAGAATATTTCTTCATATACTTTATTAATAAATTCTTCCTTATCATATCTATAATTTAAATTTATAAAATCAATTACCTTGTCTTCTGAAACTAGCATATAAAAATTTCTTTCCTGCAAAGTATATAATGTAACCGCTTCATTATAATTTACTTTTTCAACTGAAGAATTTCCTAAAGTATTTATCCATTTAATTCTATCCTCTAAATACTTGTCCATTATCCATTTATAATTACTTTCAAAGAAATTATAATCAAGATACCCATTACTGCCTTCATCGTAAAACCATAACTGTGATGCAAATGTTCCTTTATTTTCATTAATGTAATTCCTACCAGCGTTAACTGATTTATCATTAAAATCCTCTAAAGTTAAATTTAATTCCTTATTGAGATTATAATTATTATTATAATTTGTATCTTTATGAATATAATTTCTTCCTATTAAGATTGATATTAATAAGACCAATCCAATAATATTAAAAATATCAATTCTCCTTTTCTTTGAAACACTGCCTGAGTTTTTTCCTACTAAATTAATTATTATTAATATTACTAATAAAAACATTGCAACTCCAATTATTTCATTAATACTATTATCTGGAGTTAAAATCCCTAAATAAATTAAAGCAGTAATTCCGCTTACTATTACCACAGTATTAATTACTATTCTAATTTTAGATAACCAATGTATCTTATAAGAAACCTCCTCATTTCTCCTAAGTGATTTCTTCCCTCTAATGTACCAGGTAACAAAGCTTGTAATATGCGTTAATTGATATACTATTATCATTGTAGTGATAATTAACATTATAATTTTATCATCATTGACAATTACATTGACAAATTCATCTGATAATGTAGTAACTGCTAGTAAAAATACAGTTATCAAAGTCATTGAAATATTTTTTAATGACAATTTAGCTATATCTTTAAATTTTTCTTTTTGATTTATTTCTTCATGAACTTCTTCAACACCATCTTCCCTAGAATAAATGTCTATTTCATTGTATCTATAAATCAAATTCCACCCTAATTTATTAGTCCCTCCATTTTTTATTGTGTCTTCAATATTTCTTATTTTATTAGTATCATTTATATCTACCCAATATCTTATTTGAGTTGGATCTATTTTTACAAAGCTTAAAAACTCTCCTTGTATATCCTCAAACTTCCATCCCTTTAAAGCCATCTTCTCTAAATATAACTCTAAACTTCTATACTCATATGGAACAATCTTAAATAATACCTTTTTTATATTTCCTATTACCAAACCTCTCACCCCTTTTTATACCAAATATAGGGTTAATCATATTTCTTAACCCTTATATATCAAGGCCTTTATGGCCAAGATTTTTTATATCACTCAAATTTTTCAGTATCATTTTTGCTCCTTTGGATAAAACTAATAGCATATAC
>NZ_JACOOP010000047.1:0-27592 GCF_014287725.1 Clostridium sp. NSJ-49
GCTAGCTTCACCCCGAAGGGATCAACTCGCTCGACTTGCATGTGTTAGGCATGCCGCCAGCGTTCGTCCTGAGCCAGGATCAAACTCTCAATAAAAAGTTTAATCTGTTGCTCAAATTACTTTGAGTCTTTAATAATTTAAAAACTCTCAAAAGAATTGCTGGTTCTTAATTTATATTCTGTTCAATTTTCAAAGATCATTGTTTATCGCTTCAAGCGACTTTTTTATCTTACCATCCTTAATTTTCTTTGTCAACAGTTTTTTCAAAACTTTCAAACAACATTTTGTTTTCTTGTTCAACATTTTGTTGTTTTGTTGCTTTCCCTCAAGGACATGACTTATTGTACCACAGACCTTGTCATAGTCAGCTAATATTCTCCAATATATTTAAAATTATTTTTATTTTTCTATATTTTTCGCTTTTTTTCTTTAAAATACACATATTGATACACGTGGTAAAGAGTACGGAAATTTAATTAAGAATTAGGAGTTTTTAATTAAAAGTTTATAAAACAAGTTAGCCAAAGTTGATTTAAAAACATTATAAATCAATCAACTTGCTAACTATTAACTATCTAAGTATTGCATTAGATAATGATGGTTTAGTTTTGCATCCTACAATAAGTTTCTCTCCATCTGAATATCCTTCTTCTGATTCCTTTAATTCTTTTATCAATATATTTTTTAACTCTTCTATTCTATCTTTATATTCCAAATCATTTATCGCATTATGAGCTTCGTCTTTATCTTTTATTAAATTAAAGTATTGTTTTTCTCCTGTTTGAGAGAACCAAACATATTTATCTGTTTTAGTTACAATAAATTGATGTGATTTCTGCCCAAAATCATATAAATGCTCTCCATGTATATACTTTCTATCTATCTCTTTTAACATACTTTCTCCATCTAATACTTCTGGAACTTTTCCACCTGCTATCTCTATAAAAGTAGGCATAACATCTCTTAATTCTACAAGACTTTCATCAATGCAGTGTTTTCTTCCTAATAATTCTTCAGGTCCTGATATAAACATAGGTATATGGATGCTTCCTTGGTAAGGCCTTGCTTTTTGAATATAATTATGATCACCCAACATTTCACCATGATCAGATGTAAATATTATTATAGTATTATCCATTACCCTTTGTTCTACTAATGCTTGAATTAATCTTCCTATCTGATGATCTATATGAGTGATACATGCATAATATCCTATTTGCATTTCTCTAACTAATTCTGGATCTAACGGTCCAGTAGTTGCATTATAACGATATCCTATCTTCTTTATTAATTCTTTATCATTCCAATCACCTTTAATAGGTTCTCTTAAACTCATATTTTTATATAAATCAAAATAATATTGCGGGGCATCAAAAGGTGCATGTGGTCTAACAAAACTTGTCATCAAAAAAAATGGCTTTCTTGGATCTCTTCTTCTTAAAAAATCAATACTTTCTGTTACTACCCAATTTGTAGGATGACTCATTTCATCATAAATCCAAGGTCTAGAAACCCATCCATTGCAATCTAAACCCGTATTAACAACATCAGCACTAATTCCTTTTTGATCCTTTAACCAATAAAAATAATCATCAGCAATAAGTTGATTCTCCCCATATGATACATTTGGATATCTATATTCGTGTAAATATCCATCATGAAGTCTTACATTATTAAAACCTAAGTAATTACGCAATGGGTGTACATGCATTTTTCCAACACATTGTGTATAATATCCACTTTTAGTTAATTCACCAGCCATTGTTATTTCATAATTCCAATCTACTCTATCTTCATAACCTACTCTACCTGTATTCCTTTGTGATAATCCTGTATGTAATATTGCACGAGCCGGCACACAAGTTGGACACGAAGAATATGCGTTAGGAAAATATATTCCTTTTGAAGCCAAACTATCTAAATAAGGAGTCTTAACATCAGGATGTCCAGCATATCCTAAACAATCTCCACGCATCTCATCTGTCATTATCAAAATAATATTGGGCCTTTTATCCATATTATAACAACCTTCCCTATAAATAATGATAAAACTTAACACTACAAATATTAGTGTTAAGTTTTATTTATCTTATTTAATCAAAACTTTGTAATGTTAATACTACTTTCTTACTTTTTTCTAATACTAATTCTTTTCTTTTATTATCGTACCAAACTACAACCTTTTGTTAGCCTTTTACTCCTCCACCAGTAACTCCAGCGATAATCTTTTCTGATAAGAAGATATAAATTAAGAATGTAGGTAGGAATACTATAATAACTGCTGCAAAAAGACTTCCGTAATCTCCTACTGCTCTAAGTGCTGCTACCATTGAGAATAATCCAACTCCAACAGACTTCATACTATCTGAATTTGCAAAAATAAGAGCTAAGAAGTACTCATTCCAAACTGCTAAAAAGTTAAAAATTGTTACAGTAACTACTCCAGGTTGAGCTAAAGGAAGCATAATAACCCAGAAGGTTTTCATTGGACTACATCCATCAATAGCTGCAGCCTCTTCATAGCTCTTACTTAAGCTACCAAAAAAGTTTAATAAAAATGTAGTAGTAAACGGTACATTTAAGCAAATATATAAAATTATCAATAACCACCTATTTCCTGTTAAATGAGCTTTAGTTGCAATACTAAATAAAGGTAGTATTATCATAATTACTGGTATACTCATCCCAATTACAAAACTTGTTTTAATTGTCTTATTGCCTAAGAAAGTATAACGAGATAATACATATGCTGCTGGAGCTGATATTAGTAATATCCCTACACATGAAATTGTTGCATAAAATAATGAGTTAGCAAAAAATACACTTACATTTTGAGTTTTCCATGCAGTTAAGTAATTTTCCCAATGAAATCCTGATGCAAATTTTAGAACATCACCTTTAAATATCTCACGAGAAGTAGATAAACTTGCTGCAAAAATCCATCCAATAACTATAACTGTAAATGCTACCCATGCAAAAAGTATTAAATATGCTGGTGCAAGTTTTAATTCCTTTTTCCAATTAATAGGTTCTTTTATTTTCTTTTCTTTTACTTTAGCCATAATTTATCCACCTCCTACATTTCTATCTTTTCTTCTTTTATTAATAAATTCATTACTGCAAATATAATAACAACTATAATTGCTAAAGTAACTCCTACAGCTGCTCCTAATCCTGCATCACGGTTGCTATATCCAGTTCCTCCAAATACAGTTTCGTACATATACACCATCGGTGTTATTGTAGAACCTTCTGCACCTAATGGTGAGAACATCTTTGACCATACGAAAAACATAACAGTATTAATACTCCAGAATGTTAAATTAGTCTTAAACACCCCTTTTAATAAAGGTAGTGTAATACTTGTGAATTGTCTTAGCTTACTTGCTCCATCTATTGTAGCAGCTTCATAATACTCTTCCGGAATTCTTTCTATACCACTTAAAAAAATAAGCATATAATATCCTACAGCCCCAAAGCAGAATGCTATGAGCATTGCCCAGAATTTCATATCACTGGCTAGCCAATTTAACCTAGCTAACTTTTCATTTCCCATTGCTTTAAAAAACCAATTTATGATACCGTATTTTTGTTGGAAAACAAATTGTAACCACATAGTTGCTAATGCTACCGCACTAATAACATTAGGCAAATATATAGCCGCACGCCAAAAACTTTTAAATCTAACTCCACTTGTTAATATTACTGCGAATAATAAAGATATTGTTAATACTATTACTCCTCCAACTACCCATATCTTAAAAATATTCATCATTGATACTTTAAATGAACTAGAAGTTAATAGCTTTAAATAATTTCCAAGTCCTACGGATATCCATTGCTCTTTTGGTGCTGTTACACTACTTACAGAGTAAAAACTTATAAAAACTGTTCTTATAACTGGATATAAAAACATAATGCAGAAAGTAAGGATTGCTGGTGTAATAAATGCAACAATCATAGTCTTATTTTTTTTCATAGTATGCCTCCTATTCAAACTGTGAATATAAAAAGGGCTATTGCAAAGCCAACAATTATAAGATTCTGCAATATCCCTTTATTTAATCAAATTTGATTTTTTTATTATTTTGTTGCGCTTTCCATAGCATCTACAAATTCTTGTGCAGTTAACTTACCTTCGAAAAGTTGTAAGCAATTTGTTTTAATTGTTTCTTTAACATCTGGATTTGCATTTAATCCTGCATTCCAGTCATATGTTTCAGTAAGTGCTAAGAATGATTCTCTAACACCAACTAAATCTTCTGGCCATTCTTCATTTCTAGAGTCAGCTGGAATACCACCACATTCTAAAGCCATTTTTTGATCGTATTCACCAGTTGTTATTTTCATTATTAAATCAAATGCAGCTTGAGCATTTTCACTATTCTTGTTGATTGCAAAACCTTGAGCTCCAACATTAGCTATAGTGTTAGGATCTTTACCACCATCAACTGAAGGATAGTTAAACATACCCCACTCTAAATCACATCCAGTATTATTTGTAATTTCTGCTGGTACCCATGAAGCATTAACTAACATAGCAGCTTCTTCATAACCAACTTCATTTTCTCCTTCTGGATAAGCACCTGGTGCATATTCAGAGAAATAACCTTTTTCTATTAAATCAACTATATCTTGTGCAGCTTTTAAAACGTTTTCGTTTTCAGCCCAATCACCGTTTATAGCTATATTTTCAACTTCAGCTTGTCCAGCATAACGTGCTAAATGATATCCAAACGCATAGTCTACATAAGCATCATCTTGAGCTAATGGAGCAACCCCTAAATCTTTTAACTTTTGGCAAACTTCTAAGAATTCAGCCCAGGTTTGAGGTTCTTTTTCTATACCAGCTTCTTCAAACATAGCTTTATTATAGAATATTCCTGAAGTATATGGTTGATAAGGAATAGTTACTAAACTTCCAGCCCATCTTCTAACACTTGCTGGTAATGCTTTAATTGCAAAATCATCATAGTTAACTGCTTTAGCCATATCTTCTAAATTTAATACTTTATCAGCATATTCTAAAGCTATCTTTTGATAATCCCAATCAAAGAAATCTATCTTTTCTCCAGCTTCAAGTGCTGATTGTAGAACTGTTCCTAAATCTCTACCCTTCCATTCTACATTTACTTTTATTCCTGTTTCTGCTGTATAAGCATCTATAGCTTCTTTGATTACTTTTGCTTGTGGCTCTGTGTTATTCCACATTGACCAATAAGTTAATTCCCCTGAATCAGCTGATACTGTTGTATCATTTCCTGTTGAAGCATCTGCATTTGTAGATCCTGTATCTCCGCTATTATCTTTAGACCCACATGCTGTTAAAGAAAATGCCATACACCCTGCTAACAAAATTGACATAAGTTTTTTCATTTTCATAATATTCATCCTCCCCTTTTTTATACCATTAAATACTTAACTATATGTTATAATAATAATATAGCCTTTTTAGGCCTATGAAAACAATCTCTATATTGGCATTTCCTTTATATATATTGCTATCATAATTAACTTTATTATATATCATGTTAACCTTTTCATCAAATGTTAAGAACTCGACTAATTGTAACATAACTATTATGCTTTTTTGTTAATTTTATAATGTTATTAAATTTAATTTTTATAAAAATTTATATATCTTTAACTTGTTATAAACTTAATATAGAATTATTTTTTAATTAAGTTTATAATAATAAAGTAATATGCACCTATAGCTCAGCTGGATAGAGTGCTGGACTTCGAATCCAGGCGTCGGGGGTTCGAGCCCCTCTAGGTGCACCATAAAACCCTTGTAATTCTTAACTTTACAAGGGTTTTCTTTGTTTATAAATTATATTTTTTAATCTTATTTAACACAACAATAACACAACCAATCATTTATTATGTTATTTAATATTCTAAGAACTAGTAAAACTGTATTTTTATTTAAAAATATCATTAGCTATTTTTAACTGAGTGGATATATCGATCATTGTATTACTTTTTCCTTCTCTTATTTCAGTTAAATATACATTACCTTCATAAGTTGCTAAAATGCTAACCATCAGGTCATTTCCTACTTTATTTGAATATCCTTTTATTGTAATGGTAGTTCCTTTTTCTGTTTGATAATCGCTAAATTTAATATCTTCTAAATAATTATTTAAAGAATCTCCTATACTGTTTGAACAGTTCATAAAAAACATCTCTAATACAGTTTCTTTTATTGTTTCAATATCATCATTTGCTAAACTATTACTCATATAAGTAACATATTGCTCTCCAAGCTCATTGGGTTTATAGTAACCATAATTTTCTTCTACACCTTCTAAACTCTCATTCTCTTTATTTTCAAACTCTTTATCATTTACATCTTCTTTATCAAATGCATCTCCTATTACATTTGATAAATTATCATTTACCGAAGATCCATCAATATATACCTCTTCTATATTAGAAGAGCCATTTTTTACAGAATAATATCTTGTTGAATCTATTCCATTTTCTATTATACTAACCGAAACTACCTTCTTATTTTCTTCATAATCCCACTCAATTTCTGAATTGCTATCTTCTGATATCATATTCAAAAACTCTTCAAAATTATATCCATCTATAGGTGAATCCATATTTTTAACCATATTTATATAATATTCCTTAGATCCCTTTTTAGAAAATACATTTGATAAGATAGCTATACAAACTATTATACCAAGCACAACTACTATTAATTTCTTTTTATTTTTTATTATTAATTCTATTTCCTTCTTAAAAGGATTCAACATATCATTCATTTAAATTATCCCCTTATAATTTTAAATCATTATCTGAATTTATATCAATTTTATTTTTATACTTAAAAAATATATTTTTAATAAATACTCCTATTAAAAATATAATTCCAATTATAATCCCCCATTTCACTATAGATAATATAATCATAAGTAATTTCCCTAATATACTTCCTATAAATGTTAATAAACTCCCTAATAAACTAATTAATATCATTGTTAGAAATGATGAAATTATTAAAATCGTAATGATTTCCAATATAAACGCTTTAAACGAAAAGTACCATACATTCATAACTTTATGATATGTTATAAAAATTACTACCGATATTATTAATATTAAAATTAAACCCATCTACTACACCATTCCTTTTTTGTATTTATAAATATAGATATAATTATATAATCATCAATTTAATTATGATTTTGAAATTTTTCCTCCTCCCTATTTGAATTAATTTTATATCTATTTATCAATATTTTGATCCACTTTTCCGTATATCCTAAACTTCTAGATAATTCTTTAATATTTTTTCCATTATATTTATCAGAAATATATTTAATCATATACTCCTTAGAATATAATCTCATAGGAAAATTAATCTGTTGTCCTTTATAATATTCATATATCTTTTTGGTTACATCTTCTCCTAACACTTCATACATATCACTATATATACCGTTATAATTCTCCCTCTTCATCTCCTAATATCTTCCTTTCATTAATATATAAATAATATTATCTACTTTAAATGTAATTATCATTGTAATTTTTACTTGAATAATTCTTACTTGAATTTCTTATCTACCTATAAATCACAATGTTTATCTCTGCTAGCAACTTATTAAACCTATAAAAAAGCATTTCTTAAAAACATTTCTTCTAAATATATATATGAATAGCTATCTTTTATAAGTGTATATGTACGAGTAACTATCTTTTACAGGTATTAGCTTTATTACATACTTACCTTCTTCAAGATCTATGTATACTAGAGTTTCTTTATCATAACCTGTACCATTACATAGCTCTACAACTTTATTGAATTCTTCTATCAATGTGAATTGAATATAATTAAGTTCTTGTTGTAACTTCTTTAGGTCTATTAATTTCCTATCATTCATTTCAATTATTAACTCTCTAGGATTCCATTGGTTAGATAATCTTCCATCATAGAAGTCGAACCTCATTACTCCAAGAAGTTCTTTACTATCATACTTGAAATACCTTTCTTTACTTAGCTTATTTATCATTTACTTGAACCTCCTTCAATTAGTATTCTGATGGAAAAAGCATTGTAGAATATTCTCCACTATCTATTACATAAACTTTAATCTCATCTTCTATCTGAATATCTTCTATATCTATTTCATATGTGCATGAGTATTCAGGAACTTCTTGGCTTTGATTTATTACAATTCTCTTTCCTTCTTTTCTTATATTGAAAACCTGTAAGTAATCCTGTTCAACTTTTCCTTCATCCTTCAATTTATCAATCATGCTCCACATTATAAGTTGTAATCTTATATCTACCTCCTCATTTACTCCTCTAGTTACATATCTATTGTCTTTCTTGAACATATCTCTTTATCTCCTTATCATTACTAATTTTTATAGTCATCTTTCCACCTCTTATTACCCCTACACATAGAATTCTCTTCATTCCCTTTTACCTCCCTACATAGATAAAGCCTTAATCACTATCCTTATAGCAATTAAGACTTTTATATTTTATTTATTTCTTGTTTTAACATTTCAATGAATCCTTCTGAAAATACTTTTCTACTTATTGACTCTTTTATTAACTCTATTAGTTCTAGCTCTGTTACATCAAGACTTCTTGGAATGTATGTCTCATCACCTCTTCTAGTTGCCTTGTAGACACAGAATCTTACTTCATCTCTCTTTAGTTCTTTGATGTAGATTTTCTCTATTGAGTATGTGTACTCTCCTTCTCCAACTTTTCCTTGGCTTATTATCTTGCAGTACTTAGTTTCCTTGATTATCTTTTCTTCACTCTTCTTACTCACATTAATTCAATCTCCTTATCTTATTCTAGTAGAAACTTAGAAAGTTCTTCTGTTGTTACCACTACAATTGAAAAATCACTAGAAAGTAAAAAATAGTGAAGAAGTCCAATTAACTCCTTCACTACATTCAATTACATCAGTATATTCTGGTACTAAACCATTTAATTTATCTTGCTTTAATATTTTGATATCTACGATATTTTGTGCCACAAGTACATATCCCTCTAAATCTGTATAAATATCTCTTTCTACTCCATAATTTTCATCCAAAATACTTAGTTTTTCTTCAATAGTACTTACCACCTTACTATCTAGGTTCATCTCAGTTAAATTACTTACTTTACTAACTTTTCTCATTATATAACCTCCATCTTTTTATAAAAATATATTTCTTAACTATTTAATACATAGTACTTCAATATAATAATATATATTTATAAGATGAAATTATTTCAAAAGAAGAAAACCTAACTAGTTATTAGTCTCTTATAACTAGTTAGACTCTATTACTAATCTACACAAACATTTGTTGTAATAAGCCTTTTTTCATTTCTCTTAAATCTTCAAGCTTTTTATTTTCTTCTTTTATTATTTTATCTATATTAGATAATAAGTTATCTATTTTAGTTTGTTCTTCTAAGCAAGGAATTTTCATTTTAAAATTAATTAAAAAATCTTTACATACATGAGGAACACCTGATCCCTCTCTCCATACTGACTGAATAATTTCTTTTTTATAATTTAAATACTGGTATACATATATATTATTAGTATTTTTATAAAATTCTATTGATACAAATGTCGATCCTAATACACCTGTAAAACCAGTATAAACCTTACCTGCTTGAGAACCATCCCATAATATTAATACATTCTCTTCTTTTACATCAATATTATTTGTTACATAAACCTTATTGATATTATTTTCTAAATAATCATTACTTAAAAGTACATTTCCTATATTTTCTGTATAGTTAGCACTCTGTCCCCTTTTTTTAGCTTTAATTATTTCAGATAATTTCTTCTCTTCCCACTCAGGATAATCCTGTCCATTCTCATCTTTAAATCTTATTTCTTGTTTAAAGATTTTCTGCATCATACCTTTTTTATATAATTCTAAATCTTTTACTTTTCCTTCTTGCTCTTCTATTATTTTATCTATGTTAGATAAGAAGTTTGCTATTTTTGTTTGTTCTTCTAATGATGGAATTGAATGTATTGTATCAAAAAAATCAGCTACTGATATATTTAATAAACCATGATTTCTTGCTCCTTCAACTGCTATCATAGAAATTTCTTTATTCCATTTATTAGATTCAAAATATTGTGTTAAATAATCTGAATTCACATTTTTTTTAGGTTTAAAACAAATATATAATGTTGATACAGCACCATTTTCATATTTATCTAATCTTTTTACCGCACCAACTGGATATCCAGTTGAATAACTTTTATTATAAGCAAATTCACCTTTGTTCAATAAATAGTAACCCTCTAAATTTTTACTTGCAACAACTTTATTAAAGAATTCCTCTTGGTCAATGAGACCATATTGAGCTGATATAGTAAGAGGTTTTTGAGTTATATTTCCTTTATTTTTCCTAACAACTCTTTCTACTAAATCTAATAGAACATCTTTCTTCCACTCATCTTCAAACCCTTTAAATCTTAATTTAGGTACATTTCTCTTTTCCATTTTTTGTACCTCCTATAGCCCAAGCTCTTTTAAATCTTCTTCTAGTTTTTTATATAGTTCTTCAAGAGTTTTATCTCTATTTTTTATACTTTTTTGAACAGACTTTATATTAATTTCTTCTTCTTCCTCAAAGGTATCTACATATCTTGGAATATTTAAGTTATAGTCATTTTCTTTTATTTCTTCTATGTTTGCTACATATGAGTATTTATCTATTGTTTCTCTATTTCTTATTGTATTTATTATTTTTTCTACATCTTCATCTCTTAAAAGATTTTGATTTTTACCCTTTTCAAAGTCATTTGATGCATCTATAAATAATATATTTTCTTTATCTTTTCTATTATTTTTAAATACTAATATTACAGTTGGTATTGATGTTCCAAAGAATATATTAGCAGGAAGCCCTATAACAGCATCTAATACATTTTTTTCTTCTATAATGTATTTTCTTATTACACCTTCGGCTGACCCCCTAAATAAAACACCATGAGGTAATACAACTGCCATTGTTCCATTATCATCTAATTGATATATCATATGTTGTATAAATGCAAAGTCAGCTTTTGACTTTGGTGCTAGCTTTCCATAGGCTGAAAATCTTTCATCATCTAAAAAGTATGCCTTAGCACTCCAATTTGCTGAATATGGTGGATTGGCTACTATTGCTTCAAACTTCATATTTATATGTTGAGGGTTTTCTAAGGTATCATCATTTTTTATATTAAAATCCTTATAAGAAATACCATGAAGAATCATATTCATTCTTGCTAAGTTATAAGTAGTTGAAACTTTTTCTTGTCCGTAAAATGTTCTAACATTTGCTTCCTTTGAAACTCTAAGAAGTAATGAGCCTGAACCACAAGTTGGGTCATAAACGTTTTTTAAATCCTTTTTATTCATTGTAACTATCTTGGCTAGTATTTTAGATACTTGTTGCGGTGTATAAAACTCTCCTGCTTTTTTTCCTGCATTAGCTGCAAATTGTCCTATAAGATATTCATAAGCATCTCCTAAAATATCTATCTCACTATCGCCAAACTTAAATGGAATACTTGCTATACTTCCCATTACCTTTCCGATTATCTCACTTCTTGACTTTACATCTTTTCCAAGCTTAGTTGACTTTAAATCCATATCATCAAATAAATGGTCAAAATCTTCTTCACTTTCATGACCAAGAGTAGATTCTGTAATATCATTTATAGCTTCCTCTAAAGTTTCTATATCAAAATCTCCTGTTTCTATCCCCCTTAAAAGAACTCTAAAAAGATATTTTGGCTCTATAAAATAACCAATATCACTTACAAGCTCTTCTTGCAGTGCTTCTCTATACTCTTCATCTTCCCAAGCTTCTTCATAGCTTATATTATCTTCTTCTAAAAGCTTTAAAGCTCTTTCTTCTACATTTTCAGAAAGGTATCTATAGAAAATAAGTCCTAATATATAGTTTTTAAACTCACTAGCTTCCATACTTCCTCTTAATGTATTAGCTATATCCCAAAGCTTAGTTTGTAAGCTTCCTTGTTGTTCTCTTTGTTTTTCTTCTGTATTCATGTCTTCCTCCAATTGTGAATTTACCATTATATCCTTTGACATATTACTCATAATCCCAATCTCCATTTAATTAAAACGTAAATTTATTTACATTATCTATAATAAAATCTTTTATTCTATTTGCAAGGCTTCTCTTTTTTAGTAGTCCACCTCTTAGAGAATCTTTAATTTTAGCTCCATCAATTTTCCCAAAATACTCATATTCAGTTAAAAATCCTTTAATATTTTCAGCATCAACTTGAACTTCCTTTGAAATATTTATAATTTCTTCCAATCTTTTTTCTTCAAGAAAATCATTAAACAATTCATCAACTGAATCATCTTTTGACATTTTAGGAACAACTTTATCTAAAAATTCTCTTATAAGGTCTGATTTTAATCTTAAATTTTCATTATCAGTTTTATCTAAAAGCTTTCTTATTTTTTCTACATCTCTTTTAATTTTTTCTTCTGTATCAAAATTTATGTTTCTTAAAAGGTTTAAAATATAAGAAACATTTATTTTATCTGTGTGCATAAGCTCTATTCCAAAATCTATATCAACTAAAATAGATGTTTTTTCTGACTTCTTTACAGCCTCATAAATACTTAAATACTTACTTTTATAATCCTCATATTCTTGCTGTGATATTCCTAAATCATCTTTATTAAACTCAAAATCAGTAAATGTTTTTAATTTTGTAAGTTGTTTTGTAAGCTCTCTAAAAGCTTCTACAAATTCTTTCTTTTCATTTTCATCTTGCATAATATCTATAGATTCTAGGTTTGGAGCTATAGTATAAAGTATAGATAATCTCTCTTTAAAAAGCTGTAAGTAATGGTCATAACTTTTCATTAAAACCACATCTGATGTATCTGTATTAGAGAAAAGACATATAGCTTCATCAGTTTCCTTTTTTAAATTTCTATAACAAACTATATTTCCATAAGGTTTTGTAGCATCTAAAATTCTATTAGTTCTTGAATAAGATTGTACCAATCCATGATACTTTAAATTTTTATCTACATAAAGTGTATTTAAAGGCTTACTATCAAAGCCTGTTAAAAGCATATTTACAACTATAACTATATCTATTTCAGAATTTTTTATTTTGTTTGAAAGGTCTTTAAAATAAGCTTGAAAAGTATCAGTATTATACTTTAAATTTTCCTCTTTATAAAGCTCATTATAATCTTTTATAATTCTCTCTAAACTGTCTCTTGAATGTTCTTTTTTATTACTTAAATCCTCATTATCTTGAAAACTAAAAATTGCTCCTATTTTTAAATCATGATTAAGTTCTTTAAACTTATCATAATATTTAATAAGTGCAGGAATGTTTTGTACTGCAAATAGTGAACAAAATTTTCTTCCATTAGTTTTTTTATCATGATTTGTAATTATGTGATTTGCAATAAGCTCTATTCTTTCATCATCCATAAAAACTTCTTCTTTATCTATAGATTTAACCCTCTCATCCTCATATTCATTTACCTGTCCATCAAAAGTTTTTATATATTCAACTGAAAATCCTAAAACATTTCCATCATTAATAGCATCTTTTATAAGATAACTATGTAGACATTTATCAAAAATATCTGCTGTAGTTCTGCCATCTTGACTTTTATTTTCTAAAAGCCTTGGTGTGCCTGTAAATCCAAAATATTGTGCATTTTTAAAATGTTTATCTATAGCTGTGTGCATATCTCCAAATTGACTTCTATGACATTCATCTATAATAAAGACTACTTTTTCATCTCTATACTTTTCCATTCTATTTGAGTATTTTTCCGATTTTAAAAGTCTTGCAAGCTTTTGAATAGTTGTTACTATAAGTCTAGAATTTATATTTTCTATTTGTTTTATTAAGATACTTGTACTATCTGTTCTATCTACACAATCTTTTTGAAATTTATTAAATTCTTCAACAGTTTGAGTATCTAAATCTTTTCTATCTATCAAGAAAAATACTTTTTTTATTTTTTCTTCATCTGCTAAAAGCTGACTTGCTTTAAAAGATGTTAGAGTCTTTCCAGAACCTGTTGTATGCCATATATAACCATTGTTATTAGTTTCATTAGCTCTTTTCATTAATGCTTCAACAGCATATATTTGATAAGGTCTCATAACCATAAGATTTTTTTCAGAATCTTGAATTATCATGTATTTAGCTATTAAATTATTTAATCTGTATTTATTAAAAAAGCTTTCAGTAAATTGACTTAAATTAGTTATACGTTTATTTTTTTCATCGCTCCAAAAGAAAGTAAAATCAAACTTTATATCTTTATCGCTATTCGAGTAATATTTAGTATCTACACCATTACTAATTACAAAACATTGAATATATCTATAAAGACCTTTAAAAGAATGTCTCCTGTATCTTTCTATTTGATTAAAAGCTTCTTTAAAGTCTTTCCCCCTTCTTTTAAGCTCTACTTGAACCATAGGAAGCCCATTAATTAAAATAGTTACATCATATCTATTTTTATATTTACTTTCCATAGTTACTTGATTAGTAACTTGAAAAATATTATTATGATAATTTTTCTTATCAAAAAATTCTATGTAGATAGAAGTACCATCTTCTCTTTCAAGTACATATTTATCTCTAAAAAGTTTAGCACTTTTAAAAATGCTTTTGCCTTCTAAATAAATAAGAATTCTATTAAACTCTTTATCTGTTAAAGGATCATCTTTTAACTTTTTTTCGTTAAATTTATTAAGCTGTATTCTAAAGTTTTTCTTTAAAGTATCTTCATCATCTATTTTAACTTTTTCATATCCTTGTTTTACAAGTTGTAAAATCAATTGTTCTTCTAATTCATATTCACTTTGATATGTCATGACTACCCCCAAAAATGTAACATAAAACTATAGTATAATAATACTATAATGTAAAAAAATATAAAATACTTAACTAAAAAACGACAACACATTTCTGCATTGTCGTTGATTTTATGATATAAAGAAATCATTAGCAATACCAATTCTCTAGCCAATTATAGTAAAAACCTCATTTACTTATGATATGGTTCTCCGTAACAATGATAAATGAGTTTTTTTCTATAATAATGTTTATACGTAGGTGTCTTATCATCTAATATAATCCATAAATTCTTTTACTAAAATATCAACCGTTGTTCCAGGGTTCATATTAGATGCATTCTGTTCACTTTGTCTGTGATAATATTTGCGTAACTTTTCACTTCTCATTATTGCCATATCTACTTTATCTAACATAACATCAAAAATATTTGATATATTTTTATTATATATCCCATTATTAATATTATTATTTTTAAAATGATTATTTAAATTACTTAAATATTGATTTCTTTTTATGCCTACACTTAAATCTTGAAAATGTAATAATAACCATAGCTCAAAACTTTCATTAGACCATGCTACTTCAATATTATTTTCTTTAGCTAACTTAATTGCCACATCAAAATCTGAATTATCATCTTTGTCAAATACAACCCATACTTTACTAAAATTCTCTCTATTTTTTCTTTTTATAGCTTCATTAACTAGTACACTTGTACTACGTCCCTTACCTTCTACTTTTATTGGATAGTTTTCTTGAATCTCTCTATTTCTATATCTATTATTAATAATTTTCTTCATATTCTCAAAATAATTCACTTCTGTTTCAGTACCCTCTGTAATTATTAAACATGTTTCAGGACGTTCATCTCTAACACTAATTTTTCTTGATTTTCTTCTTCCCTCTCGTCCTAACTTACTCATATTTTTTATCCTCGCTGATATAAAATGAATTTAATATAGGGATTGCTCCATATTTTCCTGATAAGTAATCCTTATTATAACTAGCATCATTCCTTACTTTTTTATCACCAACTTTATATTCTGATAATGAATATAAAGTTGCAACTGAATTTATATCCTTTTCTACAAACCATATCTGGTCCCTTCTAAATATATCTTTATTAAGTGTAAAGTCATCATGTGCTGTATAAATTAATTGTGCTCCATTTTCATTAGTTTCTTCACTATGAAACATACTTATTATATATTTCATTAGTAATGGGTGTAATTTTGCATCTAGTTCATCTATAAATATTGGCATTCCTAATTCAATTGAATTTTTAAATAAACTGTATAATGAAAACATTTTTTGTGTTCCACTAGACTCTTCATAAAATGGAATTGCAACTAATTCACTACTATCCTCAATATTATGATAAGAATATATCCTATATCTATTTTTTTCTCCCTCTACATTTATTTTTTCAACTTTTATATCTACTATATTAATATCTATTGCATTCAAAAATCTTACCAGTTCTTTTTGATATTTTCTATCTTCGATTATAGAGGATACTCCTCTTGTTATAAGCCCTTCTATTTCACAATCTCCCATGTCAACAATAGTTGTATTACTAAACCATTCCATAACATCTTTAACATATGGAATTTTAGCATTAGAACAAATTGATAAAAACAATGTATTATCCTCTGTAATTAATGCTAAACTCTTAGCATCCTTTAATTGGGTTGAACACTCTATTTGTTTACCAACTCTCTCAAATAAACTCTTATACTTAGCTGTTTTTTTACTCCTAAAATCTCTTTTGTATAACCATTCTTCTAATACCTTTTTATTATCTATTTTAAATCCATATTGATATTCATCATTCTTATATTTAATAAAAACCTCAAACTCTGCTGGTTCTAATTTTGAGTTTTTATCAAAAGCATATCTCTTTAATGGTATATCTATATTACTAGTTGAATATTTAAATGAATTTAATATAAAACTATTCATGAAACCAAAAGCCTCAATAACTGTACTTTTACCACTTGCATTTGCTCCATATATTGCTGCAATTTTAAGTATTTTTTCACTTCCCATATCTATTAAATTATATTGATGCTCTTTTAATGATGTAGCTGTCATGTCTAATGATGTTTCATATTTAAAGCCCTTATAATTTCTAAAATTAAATTGAATAAGCATTTTTCTCACCTCTTAATTATATTGTATTCTATAAATCTTAAATTGTGAACTTTTTTGAGATATTTTCTCACAATTATATTCTTGACAATATTTTTATCTCTTATTCATTACTATTATTGTTCTTACTTATGATACGGTATTTCTACTTATACAAATAGCCTTAGGCAAGTTATATCAATGCCTAAGACTATAAATCGCATTTACTTATAGTACGGTTCATTATTCGTTATTCTAATTTTAAAATATCTATAAACATTTATCTAAAACATCTACAGCCCTTATTTTTTCTTTTGGTAATACATGAGTATATATATTAGCTGTAATATCCATACTACTATGCCCTAATAATACTTGTATAACTTTTAACGAAACCCCATTTTCAAATAACCTAGTTGCATATGTATGTCTTAGTGCATGGAATTTCCTATACGGAATATTAGCTTTATTTAAAATACTTTTATACCTTTTTGTTAAGTTTCTAGCATCGATATATCCTCCTAATACATTAGGAAACACTAAGTTATTATCTATATATATATCACCTGCCATCAATTTCTCTTGTAAAATTATATTTTTATGTCTTTTCAATTCATTTATTGTAGCTTTAGGTAAAGGTATTTTTCTTTCACTATATCTAGTCTTTGGTAATTGCTCTATAATTTTAGTTTTAGTATTGGTATTTTCATCAAAACATTTTACTCGCTTTACACTTTTAGATACCTTTACTTCATTAGATGAGAAATCAATATCACTCCATTTCAAAGCTAATAATTCACCTAATCTCAATCCTGATCCTAAAGCTAAATTAAAAATACATCTATCTCTACTATCTTCTATGGCATTTAAAAATATTCTTTGTTCTTCCATTGTAAATGTCATAACCTCTTCTTTAACTTTACTCTTTGGAAGTGTAACAAATAAACATGGATTATTTAAAATCAATTGTTCTTTTTGAGCTTGTCTCATTCCTCCTGATAATACTTTATTAATTATCTTAATAGTATCTGTTGTCTTGTTTTTCTTTTTAATTAATTCATTATAATAATTTTGTAAAGTTAAAGGCTTTAAATCCTTTAACTTTACTACTCCTAGATTAGTATTTTCTATATAATTTCTATATATACCAAAATATCTATCTATAGTTGATGGTCTACATTCATTCATTTTATACTCTTCTAACCACATTTTTATCCATTGTTGAACAGTTGTTTTCTCATCAATTGTTGATAATCCTAAAGTATTCTTAACTTTAAAATCATCCACCTTTTTTAATACTTCTAATTTAGTTTTTCCATAAAACTGTTTACGTATAAGCTTCCCTTCACTATTTCTACCTATAGTAATAGTTGCTCTCCAACCATTTTTATATTTATTTACTGATCCTTCACCATTTGCTTTTTTAGACATAATTATACCTCCTAATACATTAAATAATATAAATAGGAACATAAATCTTATTATCAAATAACTCGTCCTATATTATCTTCAAACCAGTCATCAACTTTTGATTTTATTATTAAAAACTTTCTTCCACATTTAATAATTGGAAAATCATCACTATTTACAATTTCATATGCTTTATTTAATCCAATGCCATATTGATAAGCAAACTCCTTAACACTCATAGTTTTTTTTGTATCCTCTTTGTAACAAATCATCATCAATCCTCCTATATTAATTTTCATTGAGCCCCTATTAATGCCCCTTCTCATTTTTATAATATATAGTCGTAAAGTTATAGTTTTTCATATCTTCATATTAATTGTCCCTATGCCCCTATAATAATATCTATATATTGTTTAATATATTTTCCATAGCTCTTCTATAAATAGTTAAATACCTTTTACGCTCACCATTAATACTATTCTTAACAGTTCTCTTAATCGTATTCCCTTCTAAACTTGTCTTTATAATTTTTAATTCATCTAAAGCTTTATTAACTCTATCAGAACTAACTGGGAACTCAATATTTTGTCTTTTCCAAAATTCTATAACATTGTTATATGCTACACCAGGTATTAGGTAATAATAGTCATCATCTTTATACCCAATGATATTACTATTTTCATTTTTATTTTCATTCTTATCTAACACTTTACATCTTTTACTTAGTATTAACTCCTGTATGGCAATTAAATATAATATAGCTGGATCTTGGTTTGTTGTAGATTGCTCATGTAATTTTATAACCTCTTTAATTATATTTTTTATATTATAGAAGAGGATACTTATATCTGTATTATTTGTATTATTGCAATATTCAAACAAAATATCATAAGTTAAACATAAAAATGCATATGAATCACTTAATCTTTTATGTCTAAACTCATTTAACACTTCATTTCTATAAAAATTAAAATTACATTTTATAAAATTCATTACTTTATAAAAATTTTCAGATACCCATTCAATAAAATAATATATATGCGTTGAATATACTAATGGATTATTCTGATAATATGTCAATACATCAGTCTTATAATCTCCTGGACAAACTTCGATTCCTATAAATCTAGCAACACTAGACTCTCCACCTATTATATCTTCACCTGTAATAACACATAATCCACGTGGTGGATATTCTTGAGCTTTACCTAAATTTTTATTTGATCTAGATTTACTTATTCCATCTCCATATATTCTTAGTACATGTGATGCTAATGATTCCATAGCTTTCTTTTCAGTTGATAATGTTGTTGGATGATAATCATCCAATAATAATATTGAGTCCTTATACTCAGAAGCTTTAATTTCTACTGCTGTTTTTGTATCTTTAAATGTTCCAGATATATAATCTCTTTCTCTATTGAATAAATTAAAAAATACTTTTGATACAGATGTTTTCATTGAACCTGTTAATCCATAAATCCACATTATAAAATGTGGTTCAAATCCAGCTTGTACATATACTTCCCTAATTACAGCTAAATGTGAATAGATTAATAAAGGTACAGTTTTCAACTTATTATCACTAATATTAATCATATTTATACTATCTATTAATGCTTTTTCTTTATTAATCCCACTATCTATTCTAATTATTTTTTCCTTATCTCCTGTAATATTAAGATTATAACCACCAATAGCACCACCACCATGTAAATATACAAACCTATTATCAATAACTCTCCATCCAACATGAATATACTCTATTTCAGCTGATATATTTTCAAATTGTTGAGACATATATACTTTTAAATATTCATATGCTTTATTTATTGGAAATAAACAATATTTAACTCCTAATATACTAAGAATCCATTTATCAGAATTTAATTCACTATATTTTATTTTTACTATTTTAGACTCCTTATTACTTCCCAATACACATCTAAAAATACAGTACTTCTCTATGAATAGGCCATTATCTTGAATAATTATTTTTTCTGCAGATATATTAAAATTACATATTGTAAAACATTTTTGATTAAAATCACTATCATAAACTAAACTAATACATCCACCAACAATCGTAAATTCTAATTTATTTATCATTAATGATTTATTATTTATTTCAGTATCCATCCTATTATTTTTCATATTCTTTTTAACTTTACTAGCCTCTTTATTCAAGCTATTTTGAGAATTAATATTTAATTCTTCATTTTTTTGAAGTCTTTCTTTTATATCGTTACTAATATCATCTTTAACAGAACTCATAACTTTAGTTAATCCATTTTGAGAATTAATATTTAATTCTTCATTTTTTTGAAGTCTTTCTTTTATATCGTTACTAATATCATCTTTAACAGAACTCATAACTTTAGTTAATCCATTTTGAGGATTAATATTTAATTCTTCATTTTTTTGAAGTCGTTCTTTTATATCGTTACTAATATCATCTTTAACACGACTCATAACTTTAGTTAATCCATTTTGAGGATTAATATTTAATTCTTCATTTTTTTGAAGTCGTTCTTTTATATCGTTACTAACATCATCTTTAACATAACTCATAACTTTAGTTAATCCATTTTGAGGATTAATATTTAATTCTTCATTTTTACTTAAATCATTTTCGTTATAAAATTTTTCAGATTCATTCCTCCTAATTATTGATACTCTTAATGAATTTTCATACTTATTATTGCTTTCCATAAATTTAACCTCCCTCATTTTTTATAATTCAATAATAATAAAGAAAAGAATAAAAAAAAAGGTAAATTTTTTAGATATAATCCATAAATTTTACCCTTATTATTTATAAAAAAATATAGTATAATATATATTTTGTTTAAATTTAAAAGCAAGTGATATTTAAATATCACTTGCTTCTAGCTTTAAAGTATTTATTTTCAAAATAAAATCTCTTAAACTTAATTGATAATCAGATATATTTCTTATATCTTTTAAAACTCTTCTATGTAAGATATTAATATTATTCACTATTCCTTCATTACTTAATCTATCAAAATTAAAATAATCATTTATAACTCTAGTAATTAAATAATATGTTTTTTTATTAATTTTTTTTTGTTTATTATTACCTTTTTCTATTATTTTTTCAAATTTTTTTAATCTTTCCCCTTGATCCATTTTTTCCTTTAATAAAAAATAATATATATTGGGATTTGAATACATATTTGAATATACTTCTTTAGTAATATCTTTAATATTAATATTAAGTGTTTCACAATAAAAGTTCAAAATTCGGAAAAATACTGAATTATATAATGGTAAGTAATACTCTACAATATCATTGCATAACATCTTAACAGATTTTCTAAAGCCTTCTATATCATAATTTTTATAATATCTTATATAGATATTCATTAAACTTGATAATAAGTTTGTATTATTAAAAACATTAGGAAGATACAATATTGGACTAAATGCTTCTGCTACTTTTATTATTTCATTTTCACTAAAATACAAGTTATCTTTATTTAATTGATTAATATGATTATATAAAGATAATTTAAAATTTATATTGTGAATTCTCTCAAAATAATATATATCATTGTTATTTAAATTATTTAAAGTTAAAAATGATGATAAAAATTTTCCGTCTTTTATATATATATCTTCTTTCAATTTATCTTTCTTATTATAAGCACATTCTTCCCAATTATCTATTGTAAATATACAAACAGTACTTAAATCTTTATAAATATTATATTTTCTTTTAATATTACATTTTGCATTTAATAAAAAATCTTTATTTAATCGATTATCATCACAATTCCTAAATTCTCTTAACTTTGTCTTTAAGTTATTATAATCTCTTTCAAATGTACTATTCTCATCATTCTTGCAATTAATATCATTAAAATTTTTAACTGCTTCTTCTACTGATATTATTTTATTATAATCATAATCTACATTTAGTAATAGCTTAAAATTTTCAAAAGCATATTTCCATAAATATAAATTAATAGAATCTAATTCAAGTTCATTATTACATCTTTTTAAATAATTATTTGTATTTAAAAAATAATTTTTTAAAAGATCTATACATAACCAATGAACACTATTCATTAATTGATCATTACTTAAATTTTTAAAACTAATAATTCTTTCTTTGAAATCATCAAATTTTATAAGAAAAGTCTCATCTATAACTTCTCTTGAAATAGTTTCTGTATATAACTTAAAAAACATATAATCACCTCTATAACATAATAATATCATATTTTATTATAAACAATATAATTTCTTATTTTTTATTAGGTTCCTCTATGTTCCTAAGCACTTGCAAGGACTACCTATCGAATAGGTATCATTTATATAATATATATTTGAATAAATTATAAAAAACAAAAGAGTATTATAAAATACCCTTTTCTTTAAAACTAATATGTTCATTCTCTCCTATAATCACATGGTCTAATATATCGATACCTATTATTTTTCCTGCTTCTTTTAATCTCATTGTAATATTTATATCTTCTTTTGATGGTGTTGGATCTCCTGATGGATGATTATGTGCAACTATTATTGAAGCTGAATTCCCTAGTATAGCCCCTTTAAAAACTTCTCTCGGATGAACTAATGAAGAGTTTAATGTTCCTATACTAACTACATTTATAGATGTTGGTTGATTTTTAATATCCATACAGCAAACCAGAAACTGTTCTCTATCAGATTCACTTAAAAACCTCCTAAACAATTCTATAGCATCACCTGGAGAATTAACTTTTCTATTTTCATAAAGGAAACTACTTTCCTTTACCATTTTTATTGATACAATATCCACTCTTTTTCTATTTAATACTTTAGATTTCATTTTATTTTCCATACCTATCTTCTCCTTATAAAATATTTATAATATTATTCACAAATATAATATATATTTAAAATTAAAAACTTTTTCTTAAAGTAATTATTATTTTAAATTTTATAAAGAAGAAGATTAAAATCACAGAAATTATTATAAATATGATTTCAAAATAATACTATTTATAGTTCTATTTTTTTATAAATTAAAATTTAATATCATATATATTTAATTGATATATAACACAACCATAACACAACATAAGAAAAAAATAAAAAAACTTAATAATACTTAATAATATTAAGCCTTATGAATTTAAGTATTCATAAGGCTTTAATAAATCATATAAAATTTAATAAAATATACTTCATCGAATCCAGGCGTCGGGGGTTCAAGTCCCTCTAGGTGCACCAAACAAATAAAGAACGAGCTAAGGATCGCAAGTGAAAAGTCGACTTTATCGAAGTGAAAGGCTACTACGTAGCGGTAAAAAGCTAACTACGTTAAGGTGAAAATGCTACTATAAGTAGCAAAGAAAAGTATTTTATCTCATTAGAAATCTTTTCCCTATTGCCATAGGCAATATTTTCTCCTCAGCTTTAGCTGACTTTTCCCCTTTAACGAAGTCAAAGTTTTCACCAAAGTGCTTCGCACTTTATTTCTATAGTGACAATGTATTCTTAACTATATCACTTACTTCCTGTGCTTTTTCTAGTGTATCCATTTCGCAGAATACTCTTAATACTGGTTCCGTTCCTGAAAAACGTATTATCACCCATCCACCATTTTTAAAATATACCTTATATCCATCAAGGTATGATACTTTTTCTATTTCATAAGGAAATTCTATTGGCTTCTTATCTATCATTATTTGTTTTATAAGCTCTTCTTTTCTATTATGAGTCATTGCATAATCGCTTTCAGTCATAAATAGTTCACCATATTCTTTGCATATATCTTCATATATTTGTGATAATGACTTTCCTGTTACTGCAATCATCTCTATAAGTAATGATGCAGCATAAACTCCATCTTTACCTTGAATATGCCCTTTTACAGTTAATCCACCACTTGATTCTCCACCTATAATAGCATCACTTTCTATCATCTTAGCTGATATATGTTTAAATCCCACAGGCACTTCGTAGCATTTTTGTCCAAAACTCTCAGCAACTTTATCTAATAAATGTGTTGTAGCTATATTTCTAACTACAGGCCCATTCCATCCCTTATACTTTACAAGATAGTAATATAAAAGAACTAATATATCATTTGGGTGAAGGAATCTTCCGTTATTATCTATAACTCCTAATCTATCAGCATCTCCATCTGTTGCAATCCCAATATCATAATGTCTATCAAGTACATGTTGTTGTAATGCTCTTAATGTATCAACATTAGGACTTGGTAGCTTTCCTCCAAATAGAGTATCATGCCTTTCATTTATAACATCTAATTCGCATCTTGCCGTAGATAGTATAGTTCTTAAAGATGTTTGACTTACACCATACATAGGGTCTAAAACTACTCTTAAGTTAGCTTTCTTAATACTATTCAAATCAATTTGCGAAAGTATACTATCAATATAATCGTTAAAAGGATTATAAGGTACTATTAATTCACTCTTAACAGCATCTTCATAATCAATCCACCTTAGTGGTTCATTTTCTAATTTTTCTATATAGTTTTCAACATTTTTAGTCACAACTTCGTCTGCATCTTTTCCACCTTTTGTGAATAACTTTACCCCATTATAAATCGCAGGGTTATGACTCGCAGTTACTGCCATACCATAATCTAAACCTTGTTTCTTAACTTCAAACATCATTAAAGGTGTTGGCATTGACCTATTTATCATCATCACCTTTATCCCTTCATAAGCTAAAACTTCAGAAATCCATATCATAGATTCTTTTGAAAGAAAACGTCTGTCATACCCTATCACTACAGTTTTCTTTTCTACATTTTCATCCTTCATCATTCTAGTAACTGCTCTAGCTAATTGTTGAATATTATTTTTAGTAAATTCATCACCAATTATTGCTCTAAATCCTCCGGTCCCAAACTTTATCATATTTAGTACCCCCTTTTATATTTATTAGCTATATTTTTTTACTATATTATTTACTTCTTCCCATTTATCCTCTAAATCATTTACAAGTTTTAATTGAGTTCTAGTTCTTACTAAATTGTGATCATCATAGCTTGTCTTATAATATAAATCTCCGTCTAAATAATCAGTTAAAAATCTCATACCTTGTTCTAAAGTAATTATCTTAGCTCCCATTGGTAACATCTCAATTTCTTTTTGTGTAAGCCCATTATCTACACCTTCTATAAATCCCTTAGTAAATGCTTCAAATAACCCTAAATCAACAAATACTTTACTTAAATCTTCTTCATCTTCTCTTGCAAATGTTGCTCCGCTTCTTATTGCATCTCCAAAATCATATAAAGATAATCCTGGCATTATTGTATCTAAATCTATAACACAAATACCTTCTTTAGTATCTTTATCTAATAATACATTACTTATCTTAGTGTCATTATGAGTAACTCTTAAAGGCAATTCACCTCTCTCAAGCATATCTACTAATGATGAAGCTTGTTCTTGTCTTTCTAATATAAAGTTTATTTCATCAACTACCTTATCTTTTCTTCCTGATTTATTTTCTTTTATTGCATTAATAAAAGTTTTTAAACGTTCTTTTGTATTATGGAAATTAGGAATAGATTCATAAAGTAATTCTGCATTATAATCAGCTAACATATTTTGAAAGTTACCAAAAGCTTTCCCAGCCTTATAAAAATCATCTTCACAACTTATTGTTTCATATGTTATTGTATCTGGTATGAATTTTATAGCTCTCCAATAGTTTCCTTCTGAGTCTTGTGTAAAGCTTCTTCCATCTTTAGCATTTACCACTGTTATTGTCTCTCTCTCAATATCTCCATTATTTTTAGCTACTATATCTTTTAAATAATCACAAACCCTACAATAGTTATCCATTAGCTTTTCAACTTCTTTAAATATATAGTGATTAATTCTTTGAAGTATATACTTTCTTTCTTCTCCACCTTCTAATTTTGTTCTTACTAAAAAAGTAGCATTTATAAGTCCTCCTCCGAATGGAACTACCTCTACTATATCTCCTTCAATATTTATTAAATCCAAAGCTTGTTTTGTTAACTCTAAAAAATTACTTTCCATTTCTTTTTATACCCTCCCATAAGTTTTTCTCATATTTACCCTCATTTATCATCTTTTCAATAGCTTCTTTAACTAATACTCTATCTTCTTGATATGTTACACCGTACCATTTGTCTTTAGAATTCATAACCTTAACTTTGCCTTTTCCACTATTAATTAAATTGCTAACAATTAACGGTATATAATACTCAGCTTTTATTGGATTATCCTTCAAGTCATTTTGTAAGAAATATTTAAATCCTTTCTCAGTAATTTCAAATATAGAATTCATAAATCCCCACATATTCATTGAAACAATTGAGTTATAATCTACCTCAATCCACTCTTGTTCATTTTCTGTATAATAAGCAGCTTCTCCTTTTTTAATAATCCTAGTTCTCTCTACAACTTCCTTCAATTCACCATTTTCTACAGTACATATTCCTCTTGCTACATGCCCATTTTCAGATAAAGTATTTTTCAATTCATATCCAACCATCGCATGATGATTTTCTTCAGTATTATTATTTAAATATTCATACATTAATTTAAAGGACTCTTGCCCATAATAATCATCTGCATTTATAACTAAAAATGGAGATTTAATAACATCTTTTGCACATAAAATTGCATGACCGGTTCCCCATGGCTTTATTCTTCCTTCTGGTATTTCAAATCCTTCAGGTATGTTATTCATATCTTGTATTACATATTCTATTTCTGCAAATTTAGATAACTTATTTCCTATAAGCTCTTTAAATTCTTCTACAATTTCTTTTCTTAAAATAAACACTATCTTCTCAAAACCTGCTTTTATAGCATCATAAGAAGATAATTCTAATATAATTTCTCCATTTGGACCTATTTTATCTAATTGTTTTAATCCACCATATCTGCTACCTAATCCAGCTGCCATTACAAGTAATACTGGTTTCATATGTCCACCCCTCTATATTTTAATTCGATCTGTTAAGTTATATGAACATTGCTCTTCTCAGCCCAAGGAAATACAATAGGTTTGCGATACTAAATAATACCCCCTTCGAAAAGGAGAGAAGAACAATGAGCAAAACTAATATAAAATGCCCACGCTGTAATTCTGATAAACTATACAAGTTTGGTATGAATAAGCAGGCTAAACAAAAGTATCAATGTAAGCAGTGT
>NZ_JACOOP010000048.1:0-26910 GCF_014287725.1 Clostridium sp. NSJ-49
ATCAATTTTATTGTAGGTTTGTTTACCATACAATAAAAAATTCAAACTTATATAATTTTCAAAGAGCGAGCAATTCTATGAAAAATCAAGCTATTTTTTCATATCAACTTAACAGATTCCAATTATTCACTTTAATTATACACTATTATATAATTTAATTAATATGTTTTTACTTACTATACCAACTTGGTTTATGTCCTGTTGCACGACCTCCATTTTTAGCGTAAGCAAACTTTAATCCATATTGATTAAATGTATCTATTAAACCTTTTATCTCACTACCTCCAAGAATCCAGAAGGCTCCACCTTTTGATCTCTTATCAATAAACTTAATTTTATGTTTTGCTAATAATGGCTTAACTTTTGTTTGGATAATATCTTCTGCTTTAACTTCTTCTACTTTATTTATAATTTCCTTAGTTTTTATTTTATCACTTAAAATATTATCTTTCTTTACTTTACTATCAACGCTTGGTTTAGTAGATACTTCCTCATTTTTAACAGTTTCCTTTTCAACCTCTTGTTCTTCAAGTTGCTTAGCCTTCTGCTCCTCTATAGCTTCGGCTTCTTTTCGGGCCTCAATAGCTTCTAATTGTTGTTTCTTTAATTCAAGTTCTTTTTCAACTTCCATCTTCTTTATAAATTCTGCTTGCATTTTTTCTTGAAGTTCTTTCTCTTTATTCAAGAATAATTTTCCATTATCAATCCGATTATAATGAACTCTTAATACCTCTATACTATTTTTAGTAAATCCACTCGCTACATAGTCTTTAGAATCAAAATCAAAAATGAATTCAGAAATAGTCTTTTCAGATTCACAACCATTAGCTATTAAATACAATTCTTCCTTTGCTCTACTCATTGCAACATATAGCAATTTCTTTTCTGTATTTATAAATTCTAAAATATCTTCATCTAATAATTCTTTTTCCTTACTATCATTAGTATTTGACATTTTCTTTAATTCATCAAAATTTGGATAGTACCTTTTATTAAAATCTATTATAAATACAACATCAAACTCTAGCCCTTTAACATCATATGGATTTGTATAAAATACTTGTCTTTCCTTATTAGTGTCAAACTTTTTATAATAGCTATTTACATCTGTGAAGGTGTGATAAATTAAGTTTTGCTCTAATAATGTTCTAAAAGCGCTTTTACCATAGCTCTGCCTCTTTATCTCTTCTCTATTTATTATTGCAATTGTCTTTTTAGGATTCTCAGCATGAATCTTTTTAATTTTTTCAGTTATATATTTAGCTGCTACAGACGAATCCTTAGTTCTATGTATTATAGGTCTTTCACCCTCTTTAACAAAATGTTTTTCTGAAAGCTTGTCCTCATTGTCATAGAAGTTTAAAGAATTTGCAAGTCTAACAATCTCTGCTGTTGATCTATAATTTTTTCTTAAGGTTTTTCTTTTACCTTTTTGTTTAACTTGTAAGCCTAGCTCTTCGTATTTTATTGGGCATTTCTTATATATTCTCTGATTTGCATCTCCTGAAAGAACAATTGACTTTTTAGTTAATTTACAAAGTGCTAAGATTTGCATTGGATCAAGATCCTGCATTTCATCTACAAATACATAATCATATTTTAGATCCTCACCAAATTCATATTCTTTCTCTAATATCTTTAAGGCATAATCCTCTAAATCGAGGCATAATCCATACTTATTACTATTTAGCTCTTTTTGATAATCTTCATATATCTTAAAAATAGTTTTTCTCTGATTTCTAGTAAGCCTTATACGTTTGCTTCTACCAGTTCTCTCTGTTGAAATATATTTATCTAAAGTTATGAAGCCCATAGCTTTAAGCCAAGATATTTCCTCTGTTACAAATTTCATATTGTGAGTTGCATATAACCTCTCTTCTTTGTTCAAAGATTGGTACTCATCAAACTTAGGCTCTGTATATCTTGCATGTATACTTGCTATACGTCTTAAAGCATCCCCATTAATCTTATTAATTTTATCAATTGATAGTTTTCCAATTCCTTTATCAATAACTTTTATTTCCTTCAATGTCGATGCAGCCATTTCATGGAATGTCTTTATATGAACAACATGTCTATCTTTATTTTCTAAATATTCGCTGCATGTATTTAATCTTTTTTTAGTATCTTCAATTAAGGTATTATTATAAGTTACATATAGAACTCTTTTATTTTCTTCTCTAACAAGTACATTAATAAATTTATATAATAAAGTTAAACTTTTACCTGTCCCAGCATACCCTTCGATTAATAACTGATCCTCATCTTGCTCAATTATATTAATTTGTTCCTGAGAAAGATCTATCCCCTCTAGATAAGTATAATCCTTAAAGTTTTGCCAGATCTTCGAGAGTTTTGTAAAAAACTCTATACTTTCATTACTTACTGTCAATTACAAACTCCCCTTTCTTACAAAGGTAACAGTGCGGACACATCCTACAATGTAACCCATTGTTATTTTGCTCTTCTTTTAAAAATTCATCTAAGAACTCTTTATAATATCTTTCACCGTTAAATTCCCCTTTGTTATATCTATTTCTAATCTTATTATTTTCAGTAACTATATATTTACTTTTTAAAAGATATAAAACATCTATAGCCTTAGGATAATTAATTCCTTCAAAGAACCTATATTCTCTTAATCCATTTCTAGAAAATTCACAATCTAAAATATTCTTTTTAACAATATCCTTCCATTGCGGGAATAATGGCAATACATATTTGTATATATTAGAATATCCATCTTCAATATTATTTTTAAATATACTAATAAGTGCACCAAAAGCTAGTCTATGATGGAAGTCAGAATAATACTCAGGATGACCCTCTAAAATCGAAGAATATAATAACTTATCACCACAAAAATCTAAATCTCTTAAAGCAACATCTGGTAGCTTAGTTGATTTTTCTACAATATCTTTCTTATTATAGTCATTATCATAATTGAAATTTATCTCGTCTACATCCACAAAATCACTACTATCTAAAAACTGTGGTATATCAACAGATTTACCATAAATAGCTTCTATTTGCTTTAATATAATAGCTTTACTATCATCTTTTCTTAAACCTTCTATCCAGCTGAATTCTATTATGTCATTATAATTAATTAACAAATTAGCTAAAGCAAATTTAAAGTAACTTTCAACTGATTTTTTGCTAATACTTTGAAGTTGTAAGCCATTCATAACGCTAATCTTTCTTGTCTTATCAACATTATTGTCTAAAATAATCTTTAGTTCATAAAAAGAAAGAATTTTTTCATCTAAGCCAAACTTCTCAACATATTTTTCGTATGCTTTATAAGACATATCTCCTAAATACATTTTTCCATTATTTTTTCTTAATAATTTATCTCTATAAATTAACCCTTCTAACTGATCTATAGAAAAATCCTCTTCTTGTTCATCTGCTTCAATAGGATTATCTAACACAAGCTTTACACCAAATAGTTCACGAATCTCATCTTTGTGTAATTCCTCCCCAAAGTCTTTCCAATTACTTAATACTGCAAATATTTTTCGTGTAATATCTTTTTCGTTTTCACTTCCATTTTTAAATACATCAACAATATATTTATTTTTAAATAATGGAATCATCATACTAAAGTGATTCTCTAAATTTATTAATCCATTTTTTTGCTCAAAGGCTTTTATCAGAAACCTCTTTAACTTTAACGTTACTTCCAGCATGTTATTTGCTGTAACCTTATATTTCTCTACATCAATATAACCAAAAGCCTTAAATGGATTTGATAAAAACTGTTTAGTTAGATTTTTCTTTACTCTATCTTTTACTTGATCATTAAATATATTACTAACTTCTTTAACGTCTCTTAGTTTTTCTATCCTATATATGATTTCATTTAATGTAGATACCCCAGAAAAATATTCAGCATTATCTACTAAATATGAATGTAATCTTAATCCATTCCATCCTTTAACCTCAACCCATCCTGAAGTAATCATTTCTCTATACGTATCAAAATCTATTTCTATTTCATCACCATCAACATTACAATTATATAGATTATAAATAAATCTTCCTATATTACTTTGATAACAATGTTTTTTAATATTAAGTTCATCTCTATCCATTATAGATTTCAAACTATCTTTATATAAAGTAATTACATTTTTATCTTTTATCTTCTTTTTGAAATCATATACTTCTCTATAATTCTTTATAAATATCTTCTCTTCAGTTTCCTTAACCTCTCTTCCTTCAAGAAAATAAATATATTTCACGTCTTCTTTACTAGCATTTGAGTAACTTCGTGTATCAATATTAAATACATCATTGTTGTACACCATGTTCCAACACTTATTAACTACATTTAAACCTGCAAAATAAGGTATTCTAAATACAACATCAAAACCATTTTCCCTCAACTTCTCTGCTAATAAAAACCTTCTTAAATCTAAATTATTTATATTATAAAAATACACTTTCTTAATTGTATTTCTTTTATCTTCTATTATACCTTTTAAGTTTACAGGATTATTTTCATTAGATTCCTTCATTTTTTCTAAGTATTTTTGAATCAATAATTGTTCAAAATTTGTAGTATTATTATTCTTTAATACTTCTTCACTTATATCTTTGAATAATTTTGATTTCGCAAAAATATTAAATATCTTTTTAATTAATTTTATCTTTAGTTCTTTATTAGATTCAGTGTTAAATGTATCTTTATTTCCTTCATAGGTATTATTTATCTCACTGATTCCAGCTTCAACAAAAATTTTAAAGTTATCATATAAAACTGAAATATTGTCCTCTAAAAACCTTAATTCATTTAATTCTTTAGAATCTATAGTCTCTTCTCTTATTAAATAAATAGATTTCCTAATTTCACCTTTCAATTTTATTTCATTTATAGCGCTAGTCCAATTAGGATAAATATACTTAATGAAGTTTTCTATATCTAATACTCTCCATCTATCTACTATAGATACTTTTCCTACTTCTTTTATCATATTTGAAAGAGATGTATTGGCTGTAATATATACTGCATCATCTTCAATTATTAATTGTTCATAATATTCCCTAGAATTATTATGAGTTTCTACATTATACATAAGACCTTGCCCCTCCTATTAAACTCTTCCAATTATTAACGCCTTCTGTAGCAGCCAATCCTGCTGAATTAAGGTATAAGCTTTTCTTACATCTAGTCATTGCTACATATAAAAGTCTAGCTTCTTCACCAATTATTTCGCTCTTTTCATCTTTAATGTACTCAGAATAATTTGAATTCTTATATTCATCATCACCAAGTTTAACTCTATATCCCACATTTACAACATTAGCTGTATTTCTAACAATAACATCTACAGCTTTTGTAGTTATAAATTTATTTGTAAGCTTTGGTACTATTACATGATCATATTCTAATCCTTTAGCTTTATGGACAGTCAAACATTGAATAAAATCTTTTTCGTAAATTGCTGATGGTTTTCTTGTATCAACTTCATTATCTGTTGAAATCTTTAACCTTAAAAACTGTTCTAATGCTGCAACTGACGAAAGCTTATCTGAAAAATTATCTTTTATTAGATATAATAAATGCTCTAAGTTAAGCTTGTATTCTAATGTTTTAATTTTGGCAATCTTCTCTGCATCTCTTCCATTTGACTTAGCTTTTAAGTATTCTCTTTTGTAATAGCCTCTTACTGGATTAAAATCTTGATCCTTTATAATCGTATCAATTAACTCTAATATATTTCTCTCATGAATCATATTAGAATATTTAAACCAGTTTCTACTTTCTAAAATAGATGATAAATAGTCATTTATTTCTTCTCTACTTTCTGTAAGTATTTTTTTCTTATTAACCTTAACGTTAATATAGGGAGTTTCAATAAAAGAATATAATACTGAATTGGAAGTTGAATCTATAAGAGCCTTAATCATTACATAAAAATCTCTTACTGATTCATGACGATAGAAGTTACCACTAACATCAACTCTACAAGGTATACTTTTTCTATCACAAAATTCTTTAAACTCCTTTATATCATTGTTACTTCTTAAAAGTACAGCAACATAATCATCAGATTCTTTATTCTTTAATATCTCATCGTAGAAAATCGCTGTATCTTCATCAAACGCTGGAAGCGACACATATTTTATCTCTGACTTAAGCTCTTTATTTACAAGAGAGTAAATGTAATCTTTCTCTTCATACTTAAATCTATCAACTCTATCATTAATACCAATAAATATATCGTTAATTTCTTCTAGCAACTTACTATTTGTTCTGTAATTCCTAACCATAGTAAATTCATTTAATGAATTACTGTTTTCCTTTAGAGCTTGTCTTAATCTTGAAAAAGCAGTATGTTCAGCACCTCTAAATCTATAGATACTTTGTTTTTCATCTCCAACAACCATTAATTTAGCACCAGTTATATTACAGAAATTAGCTACAAAATCTATTTGAATATTATCACTATCTTGAAATTCATCCACCATAATAAGATCAAATTCACCTTTAGCTTGAACAAATAACTCTGTATATGATAATTTTTTCATAAGATCAACTATCTCTACTTCGTACTCTTTATTTTCCTCTAAATATTTTTGAGCCTTTTCTATTACGATATTAACTAATTGAGAAAATTTTTTATCATCATATCCAAAATCAACTTTATATTTATCTGAATTAATATCTATAGAATAATTATCTAGCTTATTCCAAACACTTAGTAATTTTGCTTCAAGATCATAATGCGGATAATACTTTATTACATCATATAAGTCCTTGTTCTCTTTGTACAAATCATTTAATGCTTCTGTAATAGCCTGCTTCCTAAAATACTTAAATGATCTTACTTTAACATCTTTATTAATATTTATATTTTTACCATACTTATTTATCAACTTCTTTGAAAATCCATGTATTGTACTAATAGTACATCTTGATGCTTCATCCATCATATCAAGATATACTGGATTTTTAGTAACATTATAATATCTTTCTAATACTTGAATCAGCTTCTCCCTCATCTCTCTACTGGCCTTATTAGTAAAAGTAATAAGAGCAGCCTTGTCAAAAGTAAAGTTAGGAATTTTCTTTCTTAAATAAATAAGTCTATTTATCATTGTTGTAGTTTTACCAGTCCCCGCTCCTGAAACAACAATATAATTTGAATTTTCACTTGCTGTTATAATCTCATACTGATTAGAATTAAACTCTGATGTGTTACGTTTACATATTTTGTTATAGATATCTTTATTTAAAATTTCATTATCTATAGCAATTATTTCATTACTATCAGATACACTCTCTTGATTTTCATATATAAACAATAATTTATTATCTATTTCATTTGTAAAGAAATCATTTGTATATTCATTTAACTCCAATTCATCCTTTAAAGTCGTTGTTAAAAATAAATGTATAGTAATTCCATTTTTAAGTTTAGTTTTTATGTCTTCTATATCATCTTCTAGTAATTCATTAAAAAATAGTATTAAAGAATATCTTAATTTATCTACCATCATATAATACAGTCCTTTCTTTGAACTTATTATCTAAACACTTAATTATTTGACAAGATAATTATACCAAAATCATGTTTGTTATTTTGTCGAAATTAGTCTTACTTCATTGGAATTTGTAGTAAATATTTTTTATACTTATTATAATAATTATTAATATTTATCTATGTATGAAAATTAAATATTAATACGAAAGAAGGTGCTTAGACTAATTAAAATCTAAGCACCTAAAAAATTAACTATAAAATTGTTTCTATTCTAAATCTGGTATTTCAACATTATTCAAAATATTAATAAGTCCATCTTTAAATTCATTCACTATTCTTTCATTTTCTGAAGTTGCTTCCTCATTAATTTTGTTATTTTTCAAATGTTCCTTATAGTATTCCTTAACATCATTTCTATAACCATTACCTTTACCCCAACGCGAAATAACTTTTTCCCAAAAGTTCTTGTTAGTTTCTTTAGAGAAAGTATCTGATGTTAATTTATTATAATAATAAGCATTAAGCTCTTGAACATAATTAAAGAAATATCTATTAATATCCTTCTTTAAATATTCTTTTGCTTTTTCTTGATTTACATTTAGTTTCTTAGTCTCACTTAATATATCTAACTCATATATAACATCATCTTTTATCTTTTGAAGGTTTTTCTTTAATAAACTTTCAACTACATTAGCCCCTTCACAATAAACATCATAAGAATTAAAAATACCAAACCTATTGTTAATAGCCCTAAGTGTACTGGGAAATTTATCAACAATGTACTCATCAAATATACCAGTTATCTTTTCTTTAAGTGTAACTTGTATTTCTTTCTTGTTAATTTTTTCTATTATTGGTTCAACATCAATATTTGCATTTTTCTCTATCTCATCTTTAATTAAGCTGTAACTATCCATTGCTTCTTCTAAATCTAACTGTAATTTTTCTTCATAATCATCAATGAAGCTAATTACATCATCTACAAATCTAATTCGTTCATCTTCTCTTTCTTCTTTTTTGAATGTTTCTATTACAGCTTTGTCGTAATCATATTCTTCTAATTCTTCAACACTTATCTCGATTTTACCTTCTCTGTCTAAATGCTTTTTAGGATTACAATAAATGATATTATTATCTTTAACAAACACTCCGTTTTCTCTAAATATTTGTATTACTTGATTTCTCTTTTCCATAATACCATCTTCTGCTGACTCAATAACACCATGGCAACCTACAACCTTTTCAGCTTCACCATCTCTGTAGTTTACTATGTAGCCTAATCTATCAATTACATCCATATCCTTATCATATACATAATGATCTAAAAGATCTATAATGCTTTTTGATGGACTATTAAATTTATCAACAAATAGCAATATATTATTTGTCCCATCTCTAAAGACACTCTTAATATCACTTCTATCTGTGTTAGATCCTATTTCTAATCCTCTAGTATCTATGATCTTGTTTATTTTATTTAACTTACTAAAATCAAATATATCTTTACTCAATTTTACAGTTATTTTCTTTGGCAATGGTGCATCATCTATATGTACTAAATTGATTCTTCTAAATATCTTTTTAATCCAAGACTTTTCTTTCTCTTTAGAAGTATCACAAATAAACTCTAATTTTGTTCTACTAGATATATTAGCTCTCTCTATAACAGCTTGTCTAAATGATTCATAATCATAACTATCAAATTCTAAAGCTAATGCTCTAAGATGGTCTATCTTTTCTCCTAAATCATTTTGTCTTTCTGTTAAAGCTGTCATGTTTCTACATGCTCTTATTAATTCAGGAGCTAATGGCTCTTCATCCCCTTCAAGCTTATGTATATTAGAAAACATTGATTTTGCAAATATATTAAGTATATCTTCAACATCTTCAGTATTATAAGGGGTTATAACTATCTTACTAACTTCATCTTCACTTTGGCATATCTCCACTTCTGAAGTTGTAGTAGCTCCTGATCCTGTTTCTAATATATCTTCCTCTACCCAATATTTTCTGTTAGTCTTTTCATTGGTTTTTTGCTTTCTTTGAGTTAATCCCAATAAAAATCCTATAGTAGTAGTTTTTCCAGCACCTTTCTCTGCCATAAAAACTAAGGAATAATCCTCACTTAACTGCTTATTAATAGTAGTAATCTTATCTTTTATTCTTTTTAATACTGCAGCATTATCAGGATAATTTTCTATATAATAATCAATTTCATTATTTAAATCAATTGTATTCATTTTTCCCCACCTTAAAGTTATCTATAATTTATACTTATACCTATTTATAGTACCATAAAAAGTGTTTTTAAAACAATATCCCTTAATATATTTACCCAAATTACATTATTCGATATTACTATTACCATTTTTCTTTTTGTTTAATAAAATTAGCTTATCTTAATGAACAACTTTTAAGTAAATTCCTTTGGTTTGATAAACTTTACTGCTAATCCAATAAAAAACATACCACTTCCTGAAAAAATAACGTTCCAGAATCTATCTTCCCATACTGGTGAAACAGTCTGCGAATCTAACTTCAATGCTAAGGAATACAATAATATAACTGCAATGATTATCCCTAAAACTAATAAGGAATTGCTAACAGTTAAATATCTTTTAATTAACGTTTTATTTCAACGCATCTTAAACCTCTCATAAATATATTTTTAATATTTAAATACTTAATAATTCAATAAGCCATATAAGTTTAACTTTAATACCATTTACATACATCTACTTCTCTAATCCTATTCCTTCAACTAATAGCATAGCTTTTATAATAGAAACTAGTATATTATATAAAATATCTTCATGCTTGTTTTCATCGTCTAAATCTTTTAAAGATATTTGTGAAATTACAATCCACTCTTTTCCTTCAAATCGCTTAATATCAGCATTAAATTCTTTTATAAATCTTTCTCTTCTGCTTTCTTTAGCTATTCTGTCACCACCTAATCCTCTATACAATCTTACCATTGCGCCTTTACCTGATAAGTTGGAAATATTTTTAACTATATACATGTTTTCTTTATCTTTAAACGCTTGTGATAATTCTAATTGAAAGCTATAGTCATGGAACTTATTTGAGCCAACAGTAATATGTGTTTTTTTTAGCGGTGTATCATATGCCCAATTCCCTATATTAATAAAAATCTCATATAGTTTATCTTTATATAAAAGTGTACTTAAACTCTCATTACTTTGAAGATAGAATTCGCTCATATCGTAGTTAAAATGTACCGAAGGAAAACATTCTGTAATATTATCAGCTTTTAACCTAAACATACCATTTAAAACTTCTATATTTATATCTTCATTTAAACCTGTATTAGTTAATATTTTTATAACTTTATCTGCATCTACTTGAGTTATTAATTCAAACATTATCTCATCCCCCGTGTTATACTTTATATTCTAAATTGTATTCATAGACATTTGTCATTTATATATTTGCAGCTTCCTCTATTTCCTCTAGTCTTTTATAAATTTCTTCACATCTGCACTCTGCATATTTTAAGCCACCAGCATATTTTATAAACTCGTCTTTGGTATATTTTTTTATTTTAAATTCATACTCTAGATCAGATTGTGCTATATTAATTGCTTCATAAAACCCAGCGCTACAAGGTCCCCAACCTTTCATTTCAGTTGAAAATATTGAACTTATATCTTCTAATTCATATTCTACAATCCCATCAAACTTATCTTCTACTTCTATTATTGAACCATTTTCTTTTATTTTAATTGCGTTTAATGGGTTTTCACCTAAAATTGATGCTACCTCTCTAAATTCTTTTATTAATTCCACAGCTTCTTCTGCTAGCTTCATTTGTTTATCTAAGTTCCCCATTAATTTATCATCCTTTCTATAATTAAAGTAATATTTAAAGAGATACATAGTATCTCTTTAAAACTACTTATACTGTTCTTCTTTCTCTGCAGCAATTTGCCATTCCATATCATTAAAATCCACATTTCCACACATAAGCTCTGCCTGTCTTAAAACTGTTTCTAGAGCTTTCTTTGCTTTATCTGGCGGATAGTCGTATTTCTTTAGAAGTCTTTTTATTATTCTTCTCATTCCAGCTTGGGCGCTTTTTCTTATACTCCAGTCTATTGATATATTTCTTCTAATAGCAAAAGTTAACTCATGAGCAATCATTTTTAGAGTTTCATCTGTAATAAATTCTTTAACTGCATCATCATCAGTTAATGCATCATAGAATGCAATCTCATCTGAATTTAATCCCATTTCTTCTTCTCTTGACTTCATGTTCTTTAGTTCATGAGCCATTCTAATTAACTCTTCAATTACTTCTGCATTTGTTATTGCTTGATTTCTGTATTTATTTAAAGTTTTCTTTAGCTTTTCTGAGAACTTTTCTGATTTAACTAGGTTAGTTCTCTCCATAGTCTTTAGATTACCTTCTAGTAATTTTCTAAGCATTTCAGCTGCTAAATTCTTTTCTTTCATTCCTTTAACTTCTTCTAAGAATTCTTCTGAAAGTATAGATACATCTGGTCTCTTTATCCCTAAAGTATCAAATACATCAATAACTTCTTCTGAAATAATTGATTTTTCAAGTAATTGGTTTACCCTAGCTTCCATCTCTGTCTTTGACTTTTTAACTACAGATCTATTATCAAGTTTAACTAAGCTTGCTTTTACTGCCTTAAAGTAACTTACTTCTAAAGCACAGCTCTTTCCTTCATTTGTAGCAGCACATAAAGCATGAGCTTTTGAAAGTTCTGTAGCGAACTGTTTAAATTCCTTTTGTTCTTTTTCATCAAAACCTAAAACGAAGTTCATCCCTGTTGTAATTGCTCTTATTCTCTTAGCTTGAGAATCTCCCATATAACCTGAGTAGTCTAATCCATGGACCATATCTCTTAATATTTCTAGTTTTTCAAGCATTACAGCAACTGCTGCTGAAGTATCTATACCTGTGTTATGCTTATCACTATCTGTATATTGCTTTAATGCCTTTTTAAGACTTTCAAGTATTCCTAAATAGTCAACAACAACTCCACCACTCTTATCTTTAAATACTCTATTAACTCTTGCAATAGCTTGCATTAAGTTATGTCCTTGCATTGGTTTGTCTATATACATAGTGTGCATAGATGGAACATCAAACCCAGTAAGCCACATATCTCTAACGATAACAATCTTTAACTCATCATTGTTATCCTTCATTCTATTAGCTAAAGTATCTCTTCTTTGCTTTCCGCCAATATGAGCTTGTAGTCTTTCACTATCTGCTGCTGAACCTGTCATAACAACTTTTATCTTACCTTTATCCACATCATCACTGTGCCAGTCAGGTCTAATCTTTATAATTTCATCATAAAGGTCAACACATATCTTTCTGCTCATGCAGACAATCATAGCTTTTCCATCTATAGTTTTTGCCTTTTCTTCATAATGATTAACTATATCTTCCGCTAACTTTTTAACTCTGCTTGGAGAACCTACAACAGCTTCAAGTCTAGACCATTTACCCTTGTACTTCTCCTTATCATTTTCTTCTTGCCCTTCTGTTATTTCATCAAACTCTTCATCTATTTCTTCCATTATATCTTCGTTTGCATCAAGCTTGATTATTCTATTTTCATAATAAATCTTTACAGTAGCTCCATCTTCAACAGCTCTTGTCATATCATAAATATCTATATATTGACCAAAAACTGCAGGAGTTGATTTATCATCCATCTCAATTGGAGTTCCTGTAAAACCAATGAAAGTAGCATTTGGAAGTGCATCTCTTAAATATTTTGCATATCCATATTTAACTTCACCAGTCTTAGTATCTGTCTTTGCTTCTAACCCATATTGGCTTCTATGGGCTTCGTCTGCAATTATAATTACATTTCGTCTGTCAGTTAATACAGGCATATCTCCATCTTCTGGCTTAAACTTTTGGATAGTTGTAAAGATAATTCCACCAGATTCTCTATCATTAAGCAAGTCAAATAAACCATTAACCTCTTTAGAGTTATCCTTCGATTTAACATTACCTTGCTTTTGGTCATCTGAAAGCTTTCTAACATCTGCTTGCTTTGGAGTTTGTCTTAAAATATCTGAAGATTTTGCAAAGGTTCCAAATAACTGGTCATCTAAGTCATTTCTATCTGTTAACACTATAATAGTTGGGTTATTTAACTCTTTAACTAACTGTCCTGCATAGAATACCATAGAAAAGCTCTTACCTGACCCTTGAGTATGCCATATTACCCCTGCCTTTTTATCTCCAGTTTCACTACAAGCTAGCTTTGTTTTTTCTACCGCCTTTTTAATTGCAAAGTATTGATGATAACCTGCTAATATTTTAATATTAACTGCTTTATCTCCAATTTTATTACCATTTGCATCATAATCAGCTTTTCTTGAAGTTTGGAATAATAAGAAGTTTTCTACTATATCTAATAAGCGTTCCTTAGATAACATTCCTCTTAACATAACTTCATATTGAGGTACATCTAAAGACTCAACAGTATTTCCATCTATACTTCTCCAATTCATGAATCTTTCTTCATTAGAAGTAATAGTTCCAGCCTTAGCATTTATACCATCTGATAATATACAAAAAGCATTATAATTAAAAAGACTTGGTATATCACTTTTATAAGTTTGTATTTGATTATAAGCTTCCTCAATTCCAACATTTTCATCAGTAGCAGACTTTAGCTCAATTACAACTAACGGAATACCATTAACAAAGATAACTAAGTCAGGTCTTCTCTCTTCCTTTTCAACTATTGTAAATTGATTTACTACTAAGAAATCATTTTTACTTATGTTTTCAAAATCAATAATATAAGCCTTTTCAGTTTTAATAGCTCCATTTTTACTAAAAGAAACATCTATCCCCTCAACTAAAAGCTTATGAAACTCCTTATTATTATCCACTAATATAGGACTATTAAAGGTAATAAGCTTTCTATAAGCTTCATCTAAAGCTTCTTCAGGTAAATGTCTATTAATAGTAAATAAAGCATCTCTAACCCTTTGCTCTAAAATAACATCTTTATAATTAAACCTTTCAGGACTGTCACCATCATAGGCAATATCAGGTCCAAAAGCATAGCTATATCCCATCTCTTCCAGAATCTCTATAGCTGCTTGCTCTAAAAGATCTTCAGTAAAATTTTCAAATAAACTCAACCTTAATCCCCTCCATCTTAGTATAACTTCTTACGATACTTATATCTCGTTATAGATATTTACTATTCAATGCTTAATACTTTATATGCTAAGCTACCCTTAATAAAATTTACTCTAACAATATCTCCAACTTTTTTTCCAACTAACGATCTTGCAAAAATTGAATCTGTGGAATATTTTCTGTTAATTTCACTCTGCTCATTTAAAGTAACTATTTTTATTGTTATATCTTCATTAAATTTTAAGCTTCTTAACCTAAAGGTTTTACCTAAAAGGTCATTCTGAGGAACATTCTTTATAATCACACTATTACCCCTTTTATTCTTTTTGTTACTTTTTTTAGAATTTTTACTCTTTATCGTATGGTTTGTCTTTATATCAATATAAGCATTCTTTAAACTTTCTTTTTCATCATCTAATTGTATTCTCTTCAAAGGACTATCCTCATAATGTCCACAACATAATCTTCCTACACACTTCATCATATAAGCTTGAGAACTTTTGCAACTACATTTACTATCAGTATAGTGAATACAGTTTTTTCTAAATTTTCTTCCTCTTGGTCCTATATATTCTATATGTGCAGATGTTCCCTGCATTCTATTTATCCCCATATTTTATCTCCCATACGTCCTAAATGCTTAAATAACTATGTTAAACTCATTAATCTATCATTGTTTATCTAAAGGTACTCTTATTTCGCCTGACATAAGTTTTGGCAACAATGTATCTCTTAATTGTATTAAGCTATTGTTCTCTATTTCATTTAGCTTAATTTTCTCATAATTGTTATTAACTATATTATGATATTGAGCTAAAACTTTTTTATTTGGATAAATATACTTAATTCTTTCAAATTCACCTTTATTTACATTTAAAGTTGCACTTCCAGCAGAACCTATTCCCTTTAACTTTTGTTCCATTAACTTTAAATATTCATAAAAGTAATATAAATCATCTATAGAATCTGGTATTATACTATTTATTTGCTGATTCGTGTGTACTGACTCCGAGGATATAGACACAAGTCCAACTGTAGCAATACAAGAAACCATTATAGAGTTTTTAGGAATTAATTTATTAACTTGCAAATTATGCCCTTCTTCTGATAAGTACCTTTCAGTTTTAGTAACAAAAACTTTATTATGCATATCTGGAATAGTTACGAACGGATACTTGTCTCCGTAATTTTCACTTTTTTTAGTTGATGGTGTTTTTCCTGTAATAACTTCTCTTACCAAATTACTCAGTGAATCCACTAACCACCCTTTAGGAATCATCCCTAACTCACTTTCAACCATTTCTCCACCACTAGTTTTATATGGTTCCCCATTTTCATTAGGGAATTCAAAATCAACAAACCATTGTTTAAAAATAGCTTGAGCCATTTCTTCTAGTTTTTTATTTATTTTATTGTTGGTTTCTATTTTTTTGTCTAAATCTGATAATACTTTTGCAATTGCTTTTTGTTCTTCTAATGGTGGTAAATTAATAGTAATATTTTTTATTTGACTTGGATTAATATTAGCTTGATTAGCACTACCACTAGCACTTGCTGCTAAATTATATCTTACTTCATCCTGAATTAAATAATAATATAGGAAATCTTCATCACAATTATTTTTATCTGTAATATATAATTTACCAACTCTTTGATTTAACAATAACTTCTTATCTTTAAGTCTAACTCTACCTATTTTTCCTACAGCAGATGATATTTGATTAATATTTGAGCCAGTCATCGATATTAAAATATCATTGTATTTTAATGCAAATCTTAATTTCTCATTAAATAATTCTTCACTAACATATTGAGCATCTGATAAATCTATAGATGGTGGTACAATATTTTTAATCTTTATTACTGGTATTCCTTCGCCAATAAAATCTTTTGATTTAAATGCATAACCATTTAATACGTCTGCAACATCACCAACTTTTAGATATCTCCATTCATTAAAACTCATACCCAATTCCCCCTAGATTTTTTCTTATTTCATCTTCTAGGCGTCTTGATTTTGCAAATAGTTCTCCTAGTTCACTTGTTAGGTTTTCCATCTTCTCTTCAAATGGAATACCATCATCTTCTTGTTCTTCTATTCCTACGTATCTTCCAGGAGTTAATACATATTCGTGTTCTCTTACTTCTTCTAGCTTTGCAGCTTTACAGAAGCCTTGTATGTCTTCGTAGTTTCCATTTATATTTCTGTAGTTGTGATAAGTTTCTGCTATTTTCTTAACATCTTCATCACTTAACTCTCTATGTCTTCTATCTACCATTATCCCTAGGTTTCTAGCATCTATAAATAGTATTTCATCTGCTCTTTGTCTAAATTTAGGATTATCTATTTTATTTCTATTTAATATCCATAATGATACTGGTATACCTGTTGAGTAGAATAGTTTATCTGGTAGAGCTACTATTGCATCTACTAGTTTTGCATCTACTAAGTTCTTTCTTATTACTCCTTCATTAGAAGTATTTGAACTTAAAGCGCCATTAGCTAAAACAACTCCTGCAACTCCATTTGGTGCAAGGTGGTATACTATATGCTCAAGCCATGCATAGTTAGCATTACCTTCTGGTGGTACCCCGTATTTCCATCTAACGTCTTCTGTTAATTTATTTCCGCCCCAATCACTAATATTAAAAGGAGGATTTGCTAATACATAATCAGCTTTTAAAGTCTTATGAAGATCATCATGGAAGGTATCTCCATGGTGTGGTCCTATGTTACCATCTAAACCTCTAATAGCTAAGTTCATTTTACATAGCTTCCAAGTTGTAGAATTAAGTTCTTGTCCGTAGATAGATAAATCATCTATTTTACCTTGATGCTCATCAACGAACTTTTCACTTTGAATAAACATACCGCCTGAACCACAAGCAGGGTCATAGATTCTTCCTCTATATGGTTCTATCATTTCAACTAAAGTTTTAACAACACTTGTTGGAGTATAGAATTCTCCACCGCCTTTACCTTCTGAGCTTGCAAATTGACCTAAAAAGTATTCATAAACTCTACCTAAAAGGTCTTTTTCACCATTTTTATGTAGCTTTATAGAAGACATTAAATCTATAAGTTCTCCAAGCCTTCTTTTATCCAGTTCTGGTCTTGCATATCTCTTATCAAGTACACCTTTAAGGCTAGGATTTTCTTTTTCTATAGCTATCATTGCATCATCAATAAATTGTCCAATTTTACTATCCTTTGCATTATCTCTTATAAAGTCCCATCTTGCTTCTTTTGGAACCCAGAATATATTTTCAGATTCATATTCATCTCTATCTTCCTCGAAGCCATCTCCCTCTTCTAATAACTCATTATACTTAGCTTCAAATTTATCTGATATGTATTTCATGAACATAAGACCTAAAACTACATACTTATATTCTGCTGAATCCATACTTCCTCTTAATTTGTCTGCTGATTTCCATAGCGTTTCTTCAAAACCTATATTTGCTGTTGACATCTCATTTCCTCCGCATCAATTATTATTAATTATTCTTTCTTAATTGTTAATTATTAAAAGTTATTATCATCAAAAACTTCAAATATCTCACTTTCAAACTCTGCTTGCTCTTCCCCTGTAGTTATGCCTTCTGGTAAAACTTCTAAATAATGAGCTAAAGCTTCTATTGTTTTGTGAACTATACTCTCATGTTGACACTTTTCCATTAACTCTACAATAAGCTTATATGTATCAATATAAGGATTAGGATCTGCTATATCTAAAGAACTCTTAAACCTATTAATTAGCTTTGCTTTCTCAATATTTATCTCTATAGAATTAATTTCTTCCTTATCATATATAGGCACACTTACCATCTCTTGAATATCTTCACCTACATAAACTGTTTTTTCTTCATTTATCAATGGATGTAAGTCGCTTTTCAATTTTTCCTTTTGTATTTCAAGCTTATCAACTTCATCAAGATCTTTGATGAAATAATCTGCTTTTATACTAAACATATCCTCTAATACAGGAAGATACTTTTTAGGTATATTTTGTTTTCCTTTAATCCATAGATTAATATTCTGCTTTTTTATCCCAAGCTTTTGAGCCAAATCTATATGCTGCATGTCATACAAAGCTAATATATATTCTAATCCTTTTATTTTACTCACCACTTTTCTGCTTATATATAGTTATATTGACTAAGTCAATATAACTATATTGTACAATTTTTGTATTATTTAAGCAATAAAACTTAAGTTTTTATGGTGTAATTTATATATTTTTTAGATATCTTGAAAAAAGCAGGTAGTATTATCACCTACCTAATCATTTAGTATGTTATATATTTAAGTTCTTAGTTTATAGGAATTATTATTTTTGCAACTTTTTGATTTCCTCTTTTGAAAGTAACATTTAAACTTTTACTTTCAGTAGTAATTCCGAAACTTCCACTTGCTTTACACTTTCCACCTACAGGAGTGTTTTTAGGAGTTCTATTTTCATCATATACTGGATAAGTATCTAATACATTACCTTCATCATCTAAAACTTGAAATGCATATTCATCAATATAAAGATCATTCCCACTAGATGCTCCAAAGCTTATATTTTCATAAGAATAATCTAAAAATACAACTTGTTGAACTTCCTTTTCTGAAAATTCATTTCTTTCATCTGTAGCTCTAGCACCTTCAATTGTCAAATTATAATTGCCATTTTCTGTTTCTACTAAAAAAGGTTGATTTAACACCATCTCTTGAATTGTTGCTGGTTCATCTTCTGTAACTTCTGTCTCTTCCATAGAAGAAAGATCAATTCCCATTATTAATGAAGTTAAGTTAGAATCTTCTTTTATTCTCCACTTTCCATCTACTTTTACTAAGTTTATATCACCTGTTTTTTCACTATAAGTGATAGTATCTAGATTCTTATTAAGTAATTCATCCATATAAGCATCTTGTTGCTCTTCTGTTAACTCTTGCCCTGAAAAAGCTTGTGCAAAAACATATGACATCGACTCTTGTAATATCTTCCCAAAAACTATTCCTAAATCCATGCTGTTCACTGTTACACTTACCTTTGCAGTATCTCCATCTACTATCTCTTCATTAACTTTATAAGTAATTTTAGACATAGCATCATTTAATTTCTTTTGAGTTTCTTCTGTATATGAATCTTCTGTTTCTTCTATTTGTGATTCATTGTTTTCAGATAAAATAATCTCATTATTTATATCACCTTTTTTGACTCCATTAAAAAACTCTTCTACTGTGGCAGTCGGTGTACTACCTCCACAGCTAATTAAAGTAGCTGAAATTAATAAAACTAATAACATTGATATGGTTCTGATTTTTTTCATTTTATTTACCCTCATTTCATTTTATTGTCTAGGACAATTTTTATTATATCCCTTTTTATTGTCTTGGTCAATATTTTTAGTTTATATTTTATTCCTAATTTTTACTTTTCATAAAATTCACCATTAAAAATGTATATTAAATAATAAAAAACCAAGTTAAAGTAGGATTCACTACTTTAACTTGGTTACAATAAAGTGTAATTAAATTTTTATTCTTATAAAATTATAAATATAATAAGTACAACGAACTACCCATAACAAAGTTAAGAACAATGGAACTCTTATTACCCAATGAATTAAACTTCCAAGAGTTTTTGAGCTATTTCCCCATTTAAAATACAGTTCACCAATTAATCTAAATGACAGTACATAACATATACACCCTATAATCTTCGTAATTAGAACATTCAATAAAATTTATCAAAATTGTAATACTGTCAATTATTACCTTGCCAATTCCATTAAACATTTTTCCTAAAATCCTCTCGCCTTTAATATATTTAAAATCACTTTATTAATTCCGATGTATAAACAGCTGTATCTACGTTTTCTTGAACAACTAACACTGGCCAATAGAACTCCGGAGATTTCCATTCAGGATCAGATGAATTCTGCTTCAATAACATTAATGTAGGTTCATTAATTGCCATATTCTTAGATATTTTTAAATCTGTTGTTCCACTATATGGTGTATCTGAGAATGATGATCTAGTTCTTCTCTTTCTAGCCATATTTCTATTAGTTCTACAATATATATTTACATAATCAGTGCTTAAATAATTAATTAAAGAAACAAAGGCATTTTCATCAATACAAGTAGAATTCTCTAGTTCTATAGTTTTGTATATAAGCTTAATAATTCTAATTGCATCATCTTTAGATACTTTAAATTCACCATCTAATTTATTATTAATATTATTTTTAATTATTATATTGTCTATCTCTTTTAGGTATTTTTTTATATTACTTATATATCCTGTCTGGAATCCTACTATTGTTGTAGTTTTACCTGGTTTTAAAATCTGTGTATTGCTAATTAATATTTTTTGTGGCGAACATGGTATTACTCTTCCTTTTTCATCTTTACTAATAAAAATAACACCTTTATCTAAGTTCCCTTGTTCGAAATCTTCTCTTAGTTTAGCATCAAAGTCATTGATCTTCGACATTCTGCTATATATTTCATTTGTTGTGTAAAATCTTGTTACTGCAAGATCCTCTTTACTTCTATAACCATACATTCTTGAATGCTGCAACACTGTATCCTGTTGCATCTTCTGTGGAGCTCTCCCGTAATAGAATCCTATTAGGTTTGCTATAGTAATTCCTCTATCTAAAATTTGACCACCAATAAATATATTTAAAGGAGTTCTAAGCTTTAATTGTCCATCATCATCTAATAATGCATTAATATCATTCTCAGAGTTAACTACAACCTTTGTAACCCATTGCTCTTTGATAGCTCTTTTTACATATGTATTTACTTGTTCCAATGACGGAACATCAAATCCATACATATTTACAGATTTAGCAATATTATTATAACTTTCTTCTATAAATTTATCTAATAATTGACTATTATTTTTAGCCTCTTCTTCTAATTTTTCAATTAACATACTGATTAAATTCTCTTGCCTTGTATGAGATGCCTTCGATATTTCAGTATGTATTATAAAGCTAAATTTATTCCTCTTCCCTCTTGGATTTCCGCCATTTTGAATAATTCTTACACATCCACCAACTATAAAATTGATAATAGAAGTCCTTAAGCCTTCAACCTTATCACTTGTCAAAACCTCTTCATCTTTAAACTTCCTTCTATCACTACTTTTTATTATCTGAAGTTCTTTGTCATATATAGCGTAAAATAAGTGCTCCCCTAATGGATGTTTCTCTCTATCAAAGTAGTATTCTCCTCCTATATACCCATCACCATGTGGCACTAATACAGTATCAGCTGGCTTAATAGCTCTTATATCTTTATTACTTCCTAAATCAATAGTTTCAGGTTGAAGATATAGAGAATATGGAGTTGCTGTAACTTGAATAAATTTACATGTTAATTGAAGTCTTAATTCATTAATCTGAGAAGCTATTCTTCTTAAATCAAACTCTTCTGAATCCTTATTTTTATCGTATCCTACACTACAGAAATCAGCCTCATCATCAATAATTAAACATCTTTTATTCTCATGAAGTCCATATTCTTCTATAAACTTCATTAATTTGGGAATATTATTCTTTTCCTTTTTTACAACAATTATCATCTTCTTATCAAGTTCAAATTGTGACATGCTTGGTGGCATACACATTATGTCAAATATCTCTATAATATCTTCATCCTTGAATTCTTTAAATTCATCTTTCATTCTTGCTGTAGTTTGCTTTGCAAGTGCATTTGAGTTTTTTGTTAAAACTACTGCTAAATCATATCCATTATCAAAGGCTAATGATATCACCCCTATAAATGATCTTGTTTTACCACTTTGTATTTTTCCAAGCATCATAAGTGGCTTGTCCCCTATTTCTTCAAGCTTTTCTACAGCTTGTACTACGCAATTATATGTTTTTTCATTGTAACCTTCACTTTTTACACTGAAGAATTCCCCATCTAGTATCATTATTAAACTCCTTAACTACTTTAGCTTTTTTAAATTCTCTAAATCATATTTCCATTTCTCAACTGCATTTTTTTTATTCTTATGAAATGATATTAACCATTCAATATGATTAATAACTCTTTTTTTCCCAAGCTTAGGAATTGCCTCTTCTTTAAGGATTTTCCATCTAATAATATCTGATTTTGCAGTCGAGTATCCTAATTTACCTAACTCTGACTGAACATTTAATTCAACTTCTTTATTAATATTAGATTTTAAATTTTTATTACTTTCTAAATCATTAATTAAGAACTTAGTATTAGGTAATTTATATAAAAGCTCAGTATTACTATAATACTTTTTACAGATATCACAATAATATATTTTTGATTTTAAATACTTTTGATTATTATCTTTGTCTCTTCCTACTATATAACCTGAAATTTTATACATAGCTTTTTTATGTATTGGACATATTCCATTTGATATATTTTTAGATTTATAAATATCATTTTTCTTATTTATGACTCTGTCCCAAAGTAAATAAGATAACTTTTCATTGAATTCGTGTGGTAAGATTGTTATTTTCTCATTATTGTTTAAATACTCAGCTGATATGCTATCTAATAACTTCCCCTCTGTAACATTATCTTCATTCTCTATTAAATTTGAAAGGATATTTTCTATATTTATTTTTTCTAATATTTTTCTAATTCCAGAGTTCTTTTCTAAAACTAATGTTTTACAATTAAGCAACGCTGATAATAATAACAATTTAGCGCTATCTACCTCTGAGTAATTTATTTCTAAACTCCTAATATTATCATTTATATATTTTTGTGCTTCTAAGAATTTTTTAGAAAAACATAGCTCTTCTAGATGTGAAACAAACTCAGCATCGGTATTATTTTCTTCACTATTATTTATCAAATCATTCATTATTGGTTTAATTATAATATCTTTCAACTTATAATCAATAAGATTCATCTCTTTATAATATAAATTTAATAGTGGAAATTTATTTTTAATTTTTTCATTATCATATCTTATCTTATTATAGAGTTCATACCACAAGTAATCGTATTTTCTTTCCTTAATTATTATACTAAATTGTTTTAAATCATCTAATAATCCAGTATCTTTTTTTAATACAAAAGACATATAAAGCAAATCTACAAGTATTCTTTCATTTTGTGGTGATTCTCTTAATATTTCCTCTTTTACTAGTGTATCAATCCAAAGTGCTGCATCTGATTCATTCAAAAATATTAAATAATATTTAATAAGCTCTATCGCAAAACAGCTATCACTTTCTTTATTTGATAGTTTTAATACACTACTCTCAATCTGTTTTTTGCTATTAGATAATATTTCAGTAATAATATTATCTTCATCATTAATATATAAATATGTAAATATATCACGTAATAAAGTAGTATCAGGTGCTACTGATTTTGGATTGTTTAACTCACTATTAATAACTTCTCCAATAACATTAATTATTTCTTTATTTTTTAATGTTTTTTCTGCTTTTATATAATCTCTTATCTTTTCCAACGTAACGCTTTTTTCATTACTATCTTGTAACACCTTTAATCTTTCATCTACTATTTCATTAATTTTCTCCTTATTGTATATTTGCTTATACTCTTCAAACTCTATTTTAATTCTATTATTTTCTTTTATTAATTCATTGTTCTTATCAGTCAATTTCTGAATTTGTAATTTTAAATCTTCTATATATTTATCAATATTATTTTTAAACTTACTATAGATTTCATCAGTTTCTTTAAATAATACCTTTAAATCATTATACATATTATCACCCTCAGTTTTAATAACTCTTATCAACTTTTAATACTTCTGTACTACTTAGTTTACTTTAAACATTCTCCTAAATAATCTACAATAATTTCATCTATCTTACACACTAACTTTTTTATAAATTTATCATTGTTTTATCTATACAAATAAACTGGCTACTACATTTTTTGATAAGCAATTTTATATTGTATATTTCCCTATTATATCAAAATACAACAATTTTATATATTTATTTCTAGTAATTTAAAATAATTTTTTATATTTGTGTATAAATATTTATGGCACTAAATTTTAAAATATAAATAATAAATAGACTATCCTCTTCATAATTATTCTTATGCTTTTATTATTTGATATAAATACTCCCATATATATCCTAAAAAACTTGATACCGTAATAAAGCTTATTTTTTTATTATATAAATATACATTTTATTGTTATTTATTTTGCATGTTTAAAGCGTTCAATAATACAGTTGATAAAGTCAATAATATTATTAAATGTTTGAATTAGCACAAAAAAAACACTAGGTGGGATTAAATTCTCATCTAGTGTTTTATATAAATATCCCTTAATCTTTCAATTAATGATAATACTTCTGAAATTGTTTCTAATTATAAAATCCAACATGGGTAAAGATGAAAAATACAATCTGTGAATTTTGAAATAAACTATCTTTGAATCATAGCCCTAATTTTTTCATTGTACTTATCACTTATAACTTACAATGCTCCATATAACATCTCCCACTCCTGCTGTAAATCACTATCTATAGACTCTATATTCAAAGCATTTTTATTATAGATTAACATAACTTCCTGCAATCCTGCAAAAGCAAATCTGGACCATCCTATTAAATTTAAATGAAGTGCAAAGTCTAATATATTGCCACCGGAGCGCAATCCAGCATCAATTCCATCTACAATACATAATGAACCATGTCCAACTAATAACATACGTCTAAGTTCTGGTTTGTCTCCTAAAGGTATAGAATCCTTCCACGCATTTCCATGATAAAAACGACTTTTTATTGACCATAGCAATCTAATCATAATTTCATTAATCATAACTGGTATAGCCATAGTTGCACCATGTCTTGCATCATAACCAGATTCAAATATCTTAACTGTTAATTCTGCTAAATTTTTCTCTTCACCATTAACATTAAATGAACCAAAATTACATAATTGAAACATTTCAAAAAATGGTATAGAAACACCTGCACCTCTTCCATTTTTCAAATGCCCCCGTGTACCACTTGATCCAGCAATATCAGACATAAGATGTCCTATCCAGTTATAAAACCCTGAAAATAACTTAGCAAAGAAATTTCCACCTCTTAACTCAATATGATTTCCTTTAGGCTCAACTCTAATGATTCTACCATCTGTTATAAAACTATTTTTTTCGGTAAACTGATCTAAAATTGAAAAAAATAACCCTATTAAATCTGGAGCATGTCCTAATGATTTTAAGTGATGATTTTTTGCGCTCATATTTAAAATGTTATCACCTAGATTCAAATCAGATGCATATCTAGCATCGTAGTTAACTTTAAACCTCCTCTCTAGATATCCAATCGCACTTGATATTCCTTGTGGAGCTGATTTAGAATTATTAACTCCATTTTTCTTATCAGAATTCCATACAATTTGAGAAAATTTTTCTACTATACTATCCACCTTTTTATCTGTCCAATTTCCTAATTTACTTTCACCAGGCATACCAACAAAAAATGCATCAATTAATCCTGTAGCAACACCACAAAAGCCAGCAATAAGATAATCATACTTATCACAATTTGCTTTTTTCATTGTATAATCTTCACGGATTCTTTTTCCAATCTCTGATTTTTCTGCTTCAGTCATTAGATTTTCAAATGGATCTTTAGAAAAATTAATTTTGTTTTTTTCTGCATAGGAGTTAATATTATTCATATATTCTTCCCAACTAATATTATGACTAACTCCCACAACACTAAGCATTTCAAGTTTATCAACCTTAATTTGTGATTTCTCCTCTTCTGATAACAAGTCTATATCATTAATATAATCTTTATAATTATTAGTATCTAACCCTTGCTCTTGACATAATAATTCTGCTTGCATAAGTAGTAAATCAAGCTCATCCAAATTTTTATTATTTATTTCTGATAAATCATTTAGAGAAGAGTTAATTTTGCCTAATTGTTTTTCTACAGCCTGTCCTTGATGTTTTTGTACTAACATTGATTTGGCAGCCTGTTGTAAAACCTCATCCTTTATATGTTTTTGTGGCATATTGTAACCCCCTTATAAATTTATTCGATCTGTTAAGTTATATGAACATTGCTCTTCTCAACCCAAGGAAATACAATAGGTTTGCAAGACTAAATAATACCCCCTTCGAAAAGGAGAGAAGAACAATGAGCAAAACTAATATAAAATGCCCACGCTGTAATTCTGATAAACTATACAAGTTTGGTATGAATAAGCAGGCTAAACAAAAGTATCAATGTAAGCAGTGT
>NZ_JACOOP010000049.1:0-26833 GCF_014287725.1 Clostridium sp. NSJ-49
TGTTAATAAAAAGGAAGATAAGATTTGTTCTCTAAGCAAGCTTAAACGAGCTAGTTAGCTCTTTAACAACCTAATATTTTACATTTTATTATCCTCATAGGGATAGTCTGCCCTTTTTTAGGTCACTTTATTACTAATAATCCTAATTTTCCTATTTTTTCATCTCTAATTAATATTCACTTTTTAAAAGATCAATTATGCTCATCTCTACTTTACGTTAATAGCTTATCCAAATTTTTAAGTTGTATTTTATTAAATTAAAGGAAAAGGTGGCAAAATAACGACTTAGTGGTAAAATAGAGATGATTTATAATTTAAAATTTTATATGAGGTGTTTTATGAGTAAATATAAAATAATAATGACTGGTGGGGGAACTGCAGGACATGTAACTCCAAACTTAGCATTGATTCCTGAACTGAAGAAGAGAGGGTTTGATATAAAATACATAGGAAGTATAGATGGAATAGAAAAAGAAATAATTGGAGATGCTAATATTCCATATTTCCCAATTTCAAGCGGAAAATTAAGACGCTATTTTGATATGAAGAATTTTTCAGATCCTTTTAAAGTTATAAAAGGTATTTACCAGGCTAAAAGAATTCTTGATAAAGAAAAGCCAGATGTAGTTTTCTCAAAAGGTGGGTTTGTTGCCGTACCAGTAGTTATAGCTGCATCTATGAAAAAGATACCTGTTGTTTCTCATGAATCAGACTTAACGCCAGGATTAGCAAATAAACTTTCAGCTCCTTTCTGTAATAAGCTTTGTGTTACATTTAGAGAAAGTTTAGATTATGTAAAAGATGGTAAAGGTGTTTTAACAGGAACTCCTATAAGAAATGAAATACTTCAAGGTAGCAAAATAAGAGGAAAAGAAATTTGTGGATTTAAGGATGATAAAGATATTCTGCTTGTAATTGGTGGAAGTTTAGGTGCTAAAAGTATAAATGATGAAGTAAGAAGAGATTTAAGTAAGATTTTATTAGATTTTAATGTTATTCATATATGTGGAAAAGGGAATTTAGATGAAAGCTTAAACTCTATAAATGGTTATAAACAGTTTGAGTACGTAAAGGAAGACTTACCACATCTTCTTCAAGCGGCAGATTTTATAATATCTAGAGCTGGAGCAAATGTTATTTTTGAGCTATTAGCATTAAAGAAACCAACACTTTTAATACCTCTTTCTAAGAAAACAAGTAGAGGAGATCAAATTCTAAATGCGAATTCTTTTGAAAAAGAAGGTTACTCTTTAGTTTTAGATGAAGATGAAATGATGGAAAAACATAATTTAATTGATAAATTAACAGATTTGAAGAATAATAAAAATAAACTTATTACCTCTATGCAAAATAGTAAGGTAAAAAATGGTGTTGATGAAATAATAAGTATTATTTTGAAAAGTATTAATTAAAAACGTATAACAAATTTAGTAATACACGAAAATATTACATTTGATAACTTGAAAAAAAATTCAGCTGTTATATAATAAAAGATGGAGTGTAAAAATAGGAAGTATTTTAGAAAAATAAGAGGTGCTAGTATATGAAGAAAGTTTCAATTATTTATTGGAGCAATGGCGGAAACGTTGAGCTTTTAGCTAACTGCATAGCAGAAGGTATTAAAGGTGATATAGAAATAAATTTAAAACACGTTAATGATGCTTCAGAAGAAGATGTTATAACAGCTGATGCTGTTGCTATGGGGAGCCCGGCAATGGTGGAGGATGAGATAGAACAATTAGAAATGAAACCCTTCATAGATAAGTTATCTAGTATTAGATTTAATAATAAGCCTTTAGTGTTATTTGGTTCTTGTGGATGGAGAGACGATAAGTTTATACATAACTGGGAAGCTATTATGAATGATTATGGGTTTGAAACTATAGGGAAAGTAGTTTGTAAAGAGTCTCTTACAGAAAAGGATGTAGAGTTAGCTAAAACTTTAGGCGAAGAAATATCAAAATTATTATTATAATTAAAACCTTATTAGAGAAATCTCTAATGAGTTTTTATATATAACACTTAAAAGTACTTTAAAATGGTTTTTATGATATTATATGATATCATATAATAAATTTTATTGATTATTTTTAGATGGAAAGAGAGGTAGACACAATGAGAAAAATGAAAACTATGGATGGTAATACTGCTGCAGCTCATATATCATACGCATTTACTGAAGTGGCAGCAATATTCCCAATCACACCATCATCACCAATGGCTGAACACGTTGATGAATGGGCTTCTCAAGGAAGAAAAAATATTTTTGGCCAACCTGTACACGTAATGGAAATGCAATCTGAAGCAGGTGCTGCAGGTGCAGTACACGGTTCATTACAAGCTGGAGCTTATACAACTACTTACACAGCTTCACAAGGGTTATTATTAATGATCCCTAACATGTATAAGATTGCTGGTGAAAGATTACCAGGAGTTATTCATGTTTCTGCTAGAGCTTTAGCAACATCTTCATTAAGCATCTTCGGTGACCACCAAGACGTAATGGCTGCAAGACAAACTGGTTTTGCAATGTTAGCTGAAGGATCAGTACAAGAAGTTATGGACTTATCTGCAGTTGCTCACTTAGCAGCTATAAAGAGCAGAATTCCATTCATGAACTTCTTTGATGGATTTAGAACTTCTCACGAAATTCAAAAAATAGAAGTTTTAGAAACAGAAGAATTAGCTGAATTAGTAGACTGGAATTCAGTAGAAGAATTCAGAAAAGGAGCTTTAAATCCAAATCATCCAGTAACAAGAGGTACTGCTCAAAACCCAGATATCTACTTCCAAACTAGAGAAGCTGTTAACAGATTCTATGATGATGTTCCAGAAGTAGTAGAAAGCTATATGGCTGAAATTACTAAATTAACTGGAAGAGAATATCACTGTTTCGATTACTATGGAGCACCAGATGCTGATAGAGTTATCGTTGCAATGGGATCAGTTACAGATGTAGTTGAAGAAACAATCGACTACTTAAATGGTAGAGGAGAAAAGGTTGGGGTTGTTAAAGTAAGACTTTACAGACCATTCTCAATAGAAAGATTATTAAAGGCTATTCCATCTACAGTTAAGAAGATAGCTGTATTAGATAGAACTAAGGAACCAGGATCAATTGGTGAACCTTTATACTTAGACGTTGTATCAGCATTCTCAGGAAAAGCAAATGCTCCACAAATCGTAGGAGGAAGATTCGGATTAGGATCAAAAGATCCAAACCCATCTCACATTGCTGCTGTATATGCTAACCTTACTAAGGAAGAGCCAAAGAACGGCTTCACTATAGGTATAGTAGACGACGTAACTAATACTTCATTAGAAGTAACTGAAGATATCGATGCTACTCCAGCAGGAACAAAAGCATGTAAGTTCTGGGGATTAGGATCAGATGGTACAGTTGGTGCTAATAAGAGTGCTATCAAAATTATCGGAGATAAGACTGATATGTATGCTCAAGCATACTTCTCATATGACTCTAAGAAGTCAGGTGGTATAACAGTATCTCACTTAAGATTTGGTAAATCTCCAATTAAGTCACCTTACTTAATAGATAAAGCTGATTTCGTAGCTTGTCACAACCAATCATATGTTTATAAATACAATGTTTTAGAAGGATTAAAGAAGAACGGTAAGTTCTTATTAAATACTATCTGGACACCAGAAGAATTAAATGAAAAATTACCAGCAAGCATGAAGAGATTCTTAGCTGAAAACAACATTGAATTCTATACATTAAATGCTGTTAAGATAGCTCAAGAAATCGGTCTTGGTGGAAGAATCAACATGATAATGCAAGCTGCATTCTTTAAGATAGCTCACATCATTCCAGTAGAAGATGCAATCAAGTACTTAAAAGAAGCTGTTGTAACTTCATACGGTAAGAAGGGTGAAAAAGTTGTTAACATGAACAACGCTGCTATCGATATGGGTGTAGAATCTATCGTTAAGGTAGAAGTTCCAGCTGACTGGAAAGATGCTGTTGATGCTGAAGTTGAAACTACTAAAGATGTTCCAGCATTCATCAAAGAAATAGTTGAACCAATCAATAGACAAGAAGGATTCTCACTTCCAGTATCTACTTTCGTAGACCACAATATGGAAGATGGTACTTTCATGGCTGGTACTGCAGCTTATGAAAAGAGAGGAATAGCTATAAATGTTCCTGAATGGCAACCAGATAAGTGTATACAATGTAACCAATGTGCATATGTATGTCCACATGCTACAATCAGACCATTCTTAATAAATGAAGAAGAAAAGAACAATGCTCCAGAATCTATGAAGATAGTTGCTGCTAGAGCATTAAAGACTGAAGAACCAATGTCATACAGCATCGGTGTATCACCACTTGACTGTACTGGATGTGGAAACTGTGCTCAAGTATGTCCAGCTCCAGGTAAGGCATTAATTATGAAACCAGCAGATACTCAACACGATCAAATCGCTGCTTGGGATTACGCTGTAGAAGAAGTTTCAGCTAAGAAGAACCCAATGAACAAGAACACAGTTAAGGGAAGCCAATTTGAGCAACCATTATTCGAGTTCTCAGGTGCTTGTGCTGGTTGTGGAGAAACTCCATATGCTAAGTTAGTAACTCAATTATTCGGTGATAGAATGATGATAGCTAACGCTACTGGATGTTCATCAATTTGGGGTGGATCAGCTCCTTCAACTCCATACACAGTTAACCATAACGGACATGGTCCAGCTTGGGCTAACTCATTATTCGAAGACAATGCTGAATTCGGATTAGGTATGTTCTTAGGAGTTAAGACAATAAGAGAAAGAATTGCTAGCAATATAGCTAAGCTTATTGAAACTGAAGAATTATCAGAAGATGTTAAAGCAGTATTAAATGACTGGTTAGAACACAGAGAAAGCGGAGAAGGTACTAGAGATAGAGCTAATAACCTTACAGCTGCTCTTGAATCTATAAATTCTGAATTAGCTAACACTATATTAAAAGACAAAGAATTCTTCGTTTCTAGATCTCAATGGATCTTCGGAGGAGACGGTTGGGCTTACGATATAGGATACGGTGGATTAGATCACGTATTAGCATCAGGAGAAAACGTAAATGTATTAGTATTTGATACAGAAATTTACTCAAATACTGGTGGTCAATCTTCTAAATCTACACCAACTGCTGCAATCGCTAAGTTTGCTGCTTCTGGTAAGAGAACTAAGAAGAAAGACTTAGGTATGATGGCTATGTCTTATGGTTATGTATATGTTGCTCAAATTTCAATGGGTGCAGATAAGAACCAAACATTAAAAGCTATAGCTGAAGCTGAAGCTTATGATGGACCATCATTAATCATAGCTTACGCTCCATGTATAAGCCATGGTATTAAATCTGGTATGGCTAATTCACAAGATGAAGCTAAGAAAGCTGTTGATTCAGGATACTGGGCTCTATACAGATACAACCCAGCATTAAAGGGAACTAAGAACCCATTCTCATTAGATTCTAAGGAGCCAAAAGCAGACTTCAGAGAATTCTTAATGGGAGAAGTTAGATATGCTGCATTAGCTAAAGCATTCCCAGAACAAGCAGAAGCTTTATTCCAAAAGACTGAAGAAGATGCTAAAGAAAGATTAAACAACTACAAGAGACTTGCTGCTCAAGAGTAGTTATAAATAAAAAGAGACCGAAAGGTCTCTTTTTTAGTTGAAGATTGACATAAATATATAATTTGCGTAAAATATTAATATTAAATTTTAAAGTTTTACTTTTATTTTCCTATAAATAAGGGTACAATGATAAGGACTACTTAAATATAAGGAGGAGTTAAGATGGATAACGAATTAAATAAATGTGGATGCGGTGAAAGCTGCGGATGCGATCATGATCACAACAATGAAGGTTGTGGAGAAGGCTGTGGATGTGGAGAACACGAACATGAGCATATGGTTGTAGACCTAGAAGACGATAATGGAAATGTTATTTCTTGTCCTATAATTGATGCATTTGAATACGAAGGTGAAGAGTATGTTTTAGCTCAAGATCCAGAAGGTGATTCAATATACTTATTTAGAGCTACTGAATCAGGAGAATTAGTAGTTCCAGATGAAGCTGAATTCGATAAAGTTGCTGATTACTATAGCAACGTTTTAGCTGAAGAAGAATAATAAAAAAAGTGCCTTGGGCACTTTTTTTATTATAATTTTATTTAAATATCTATAGTAATTTACAATCTATTCAGCTAGTGATATATTTATTAATAAGGAAAAATAGATAAGAATTTCACTTGAGGAAAAGGTGGATAAAATGAAATCAGTAGATTTACATATACATTCATGCTATTCTGATGGAATATACACACCAGAACAAATAGCAAAGACGGCAAAGGAAAAAGGAATTAAATGCATTTCTATAACTGACCACGATTCAATAGCAGCTCAATATATTGTAAATACAGAATATAATAATAAAGACTTAAAAATAATACCAGGAATAGAATTAAGTACAGAATATAAAGAAATGGAATTACATATACTTGGATATTTTATAGATATAGAAAACAATAACTTAAAATGTTTAGTAGATAATCTGAATAAACAGAGGTTAAAAAGAGTAGAGAAAATACTTTATAATTTAAAAGGATATGATATAAATATACAATTAGATGATTTAGGTGTAGATTTAAATTCTACAATAGGTAGAAGCCATATAGCTAATGCAATGGTTAAAAAGGGCTATTTTGATAATTATAAAACAGCATTTAAAAGTTATTTAATTAAAGGTAAACCAGGGTATGTTAAGGGTTTTAAATTAACTTATAGAGAAGCTTTAGATATAATTATGGAAAGTGGAGGAGTACCAGTTTTAGCACATCCAGGACAAATTTATAAGAAGATAGAAGTAGAAAATATTATAAAAGAATTAAAGTGCTTTGGATTAAGTGGAGTGGAGGTATATCATCCAAGTCATTCTGCGATAGATACAAATAAATTTTTTAATATGGCGAAAAAATATAAATTATCAATTACTGGAGGAAGCGATTTTCATGGAAGAGCAAACTTTGATGAACAATCTATAGGTAGTTGTGGAATAAATGATATATTATTAAATAAATTTATAAAAATAGATAATAATTGGGGGAAATATGGAGCTATCGACAAAAGCAAGAAAAATAGAACAATCTGTAACTTTAATGATAACAGCAAAGGCTAAAGAACTAAGAGCAAAAGGAATTGATGTAGTGAGTTTCGCTGCAGGTGAGCCAGATTTTAATACACCTAAAAATATTATAAATGCAGCAAAAGAAGCAATGGATAATGGAAATACTAAATATACTCAAACTAGTGGAATAATAGAATTAAGAAAAGCTATATGTAAAAAGCTAAAAGACGATAATGGACTTTTATATGATGATTCACAAATAGTTGTTTCTACAGGGGCTAAACAATCTTTAGCAAATACTTTTATGGCAATATTAAACCCAGGAGATGAAGTTATAATACCAGTTCCTTATTGGGTTAGCTATCCTGAACTAATCAAATTAGCTGATGGAAAGCCTGTATTTGTAAATACTGGAGAAGAAAATGATTATAAATATAATGTAGAAGCTTTAGAAAAGGTTATAACTAGCAAAAGCAAGGCTATTATATTAAATAATCCTAATAATCCTACAGGAACTATTTATACAAAAACAGAATTAGAAGCTATAAGTGAATTTGCTAAAAAATATGATTTAATGATTATTTCTGATGAAATATATGAGAAATTAACTTATGATGGAAATAAGCATGTTAGTATAGCATCGTTAAGTGAAGACGCGAAATCTAGAACTATTGTAATTAATGGATTCTCTAAAACTTATTCTATGACTGGATGGAGAATCGGGTATACAGCATCTTCAACAGAAATTGCTAAGATTATGACAAATATTCAAAGCCATATGACATCAAATACATGCTCTATAACTCAATATGCGGCTCTAGAAGCGTTAAATGGGCCACAAGAAGATATTTATCATATGATAGAGGAATTTGAGCGTAGAAGAGATTATATGTATAAAGAATTGTGTAATATAGAGTGTATAAAACCAATAAGGCCACAAGGTGCTTTTTATATTATGATTAATGTAGAAGAGACAATTGGGAAAGCAATTAATGGAGAAACTATAAAAAGTTCATTAGATTTTGCTAGATTATTATTAGATAATGAAAATGTTGCAGTAATACCAGGAGAAGCTTTTGGATTAGATAATTATATTAGAGTATCATATGCAACATCTATGGAAGCAATTGAAAAAGGAATTAATAGAATAAGAGAATTTATAAGTAAGTTGAAATAAAGTGCGAAGCACTTTGGTGAAAGGTTTGATTTCGTCAAAGGGGAAAAGTCAGCTAAAGCTGAGGAGAAAATATTGCCTAGGGCAATAGGGAAAAGATCTCTAATGAGATAAAATGATTTTCTCTGCTACTTATAGTAGCATTTTCCCCTTAACGTAGTTAACTTTTCCCAGCTACGTAGTAGCCTTTCACTTCGACAAAGTCGACTTTTCACTTGCGAGCCTTAGATCGCACTTTATTTAATGTTGGAGGATAAGATGGAGAAAGTTAAATTAGCTTTATTTGATATAGATTATACTATAACTAGAAAAGAAACACTTATGGAGTTTTATAAGTATATAGTGTCTAAAGATATAAAAAATATTAAGTTTTTGCCAAGAGCTTTATATTCAGGACTTATGTATGGAATTAAAGTTTATGATGAAAAGAAAGTTAAAGAATGTTTCTTAAAATTTATAGAGAATATAGAGGAGAAGGATTTAGCTATATTGACTAAAAAGTTTTATGATGAAAGATTAAGTAAAATTCTTTATAAAGATGCACTAGATATGATGCATAAATTAAAAAGTGAAGGATATATGGTTATATTAATATCTGCATCACCAGAATTTTATATAAAGGAATTTTATGCTATAGATGATGTAGATTTTATTATAGGTACTCGATTTACTTTTGAAAATGGAAAGTTTGTTAGAAAAATGAGCGGCAATAATTGCAAAAGAGATGAAAAAGTGAGTAGATTGAAAGCATATCTTAAGGAAAATAATATAGAAGCAGATTATGAAAATTCTTATATGTTCTCTGATTCATTATCTGATTTACCTCTTTTAGAGTTAGTTGGTAAGCCATATCTTATAAATTATAATAAGAATCATAATATAGAGGTTTTAAGATGGAAGTAAAAGGAGAGAGTTTAATGAAGGTAGAAGCTATAAATAAGTTCTATCTAAAAGATGGAAAGATTTGCGAAGTAAAAGACTTTGTAGATGATAATAGTGATAAAGGAAATATTATTTATGAAGTTTTTAGAATAGAAGGTGGGACCCCTATTTTTCTAAAGGATCATACAGAAAGGTTACAGAGATCTTTTTCGCTTTTAAATTTAGAAATGCCATTTTCTATTGAAGAGTTTAGAAATAATATTGCGAAAGTTATAAAGGCTAATGATTATGTTCTTGGAAATATGAAGATGACTTATAATATTTTAAGCAAAGAGTTAAAGATATTCTATATACCTCATAAGTATCCATCAGAAAAAGATTATGCAGATGGAGTTAAAACAATTCTTTATCATGGAGAAAGAGAAAATCCAAATATAAAGATAGTTAACAAAAGCTTTAGAGAATTAATAAATGAAGAGTTAGCTAAGCAAAATGCATATGAAGCTATATTAGTTGACAGAAATGGTGATATAACAGAAGGTAGTAGATCTAATATCTTTTTTATAAAAGATAAAAAGCTTATAACAGCACCAGGGCAGGCTGTTCTTTTAGGAGTAACAAGAGCAAAGGTTATGTTAATTGCTAAAGATTTAAAAATTGACGTTATAGAGAGAACTGTAAAAGAAAGTGAAATAAAAGATATGGATGCAATGTTTATTTCAGGGTCATTAGCTAAGGTTCTTCCAATAGCTTATGTTGATGATATGAAAAAAGATGCACATAATGAAATATTAAGAAATATAATAGATAGATATAATTATATGGTAGATGAATGTATAAAAGAAAATAAAGAATAAAAAATCCAGCAAGAGCTGGATTTTTTTATTAAGCTGAAGTTATTGTGTTTGTTATTGGTGGTACAACTTGTTTCTTTCTTGAAAGAACTCCTGGAAGGAAAGCACCGTTATCTTTTAATGTAACATTAAATGCTTTTTCAACTATTTCAGGTTGTTCACCAGCAACTAATATTTCAGAACCTTCGTTAAGTATATCTGTTAATAAAAGCATAACCATATCTAAGTTAGCTTCTTTTGCTTTAGTTTCCATGTACTGAAGCATTTCTTCTTTTAAAGGCATAAATCCTTCGATATCCATAGTGTTAACTTGAGCTATTCCAACTCTAGTACCTTCTATAGTGAATGGTTTATAATCTTGGTTAAAGATTTGAGCTACGGTCTTACCTTTTAGTGAAGTACCAGCTTTAAACATTTCTTTAGCGAATTCTTCTACATTAATTCCTGCTATTTCTGCAAGCTTTCTGCAAATATATTCATCAGATGGAGTACAAGTTGGGCTTCTGAATAATAATGTGTCAGAAATTATTGCTCCACATAATAAACCAGCAGCCTTCTTAGAAGGTCTTAATCCATTTTCAAAGAAGCATTTAGCAACTATTGAAGAAGTACTTCCAACTGGCTCATTTCTGAAGTATATAGGATTACTTGTTTGAATATCAGCAACTCTGTGGTGGTCTATTATTTCGATTACTTCAGCATCTTCTAAACCATCAACAGATTGACCTCTTTCATTGTGGTCCACTTGAATAACTTTTTTCTTATGATTTGAAATTAAGTGATATCTAGATACTGTTCCTAAAACTTTTCCGTTAGAATCTGTTACAGGGTAGCTTCTAAATCTAGTTTCAATCATAATTGGTTTTATATCATCTACTAAGTCATCAGTTGTGAAAGTAACTAAGTTATCTTTAACCATAACATATCCAACTGGTATACTTTGGATTATTAATCTTGAAGTTGTAAATGAGTCATAGTTAGTAAGGATGACAGTTACACCGTGTTCTTTAGCTAAATTAACTATATTTTCAGATGGAGCATGAGCACCAGTTATTATTAATAAAGAAACATTAAGTTTAATTAAAGCTTCTTGAACTTCTTCTCTGTCACCAACTATTGCGATATCTCCAGCATCAATATGATCAACCATGCTATTAGGTTGCATAGCTGTAACAACTATTTTACCAGGGAAAGTTTTTGTATTTTGGTTAACATAGATAGCTTTAGATGAAAGTGTATCTAAGATATTGTCTAAAGACGTATTACTTTTAGCTAATATTTGATTATCCCATATATCCATATAACATGATGTAAGGTTTGAAACTGCAAGTACACCTAATAAGTGTTCATTTTCATCAGCTACTGGAATAGTTTTTATATTCTTGTCACTCATTATTTTCCAAGCCATCTTTAAAGATATTTCAGGTGAAATTGGAGTGATGTAATCAAATTGTAAGTCTTCTACTTTTAACTTAACAGTATTTAAATATTTTGGAGCTTCTGCTTTGAAATAATCTAAAATAAATTGAGTTTCTTGGTTTGGATTACCAAGCCTACAAGCTACTGCAGGAATGTTTCCTGTCTTGTTTTTAAACTCAGCATAAGCATAAGCTGCGCAGATTGAGTCTGAGTCTGGGTTTTTATGACCAGTTACATAAATTAAATCTTTCAACTTTTTTTCCTCCTTAAGTTTAAAATGCATTCTAAGCATATAGTAATATTCTATATATTTAATTACAATTTGTAAATGAAAAAATAGACATCTCTTATTCATATATTACATAAACATTAATATATATATAGAAGAGTTCTAATGAAGGAGGATAAAATGTGATACAGGAAAGAGAATTTACTAGAGGATTATCTACAAGAGAAGCAGAAAAAAGACAAATGACTTATGGATTAAATGAACTTAAACATAATAAGAAAAAGTCACCATTTTTAATTTTTTTATCTCAATTTAATGACTTTATTACCTGGGTTCTAATAGGAGCTACAATTATATCAGGTATTATGGGAGATGTAGCAGATGCTATTACTATTTTAATTATAGTATTTGTAAATGCAATATTAGGATTTGTACAAGAATTTAAGACTGAGAAATCTTTAGAAGCTCTTCAGGAGTTAGCTGCACCTACTTGTAAAGTTGTTAGAGATGGAGCTATAAAGGTTATAAATTCAAAGGAATTAACAATTGGTGATTTAGTAGTACTAGAAGCAGGAGATAGGATTCCAGCAGATGGTAACTTTATAGATTGTCAAAATGTAATGGTAGATGAATCATTATTAACAGGAGAATCTGTAGGAGTTAGTAAAGATGCTGAGCTAGATGTAGGGAAAAATGGGGATAAAAATAGATGTAAAGGCTTTATGGGAACTATAATATTAAAGGGAAGAGGTCTATTACTAGTTGATGCTATAGGAATGAAGACTGAAATGGGGAAAATAGCAAATCTTCTTGATAATATTGAAGAAGAAAAATCACCTTTGAAAATAAGGCTAGATTCTTTAGGAAAGATTCTTGTTGCTATATGTTTAGTTATATGTTTTATAGTAACTGTTCTAGGGATAATTAGAGGTAATGATATTACAGAAATGTTCCTACTTGGAGTATCATTAGCAGTTGCGGCAATACCAGAAGGTTTAGCAGCTATAGTTACTGTTGCATTAGCATTAGGTGTTAATAGAATGCTTAAGAGAAATGCTTTAGTTAGAAAGCTGCCAGCAGTTGAAACTTTAGGATGTACATCCGTAATTTGTTCAGATAAGACAGGAACATTAACTCAAAATAGAATGACTGTAAAAGAACTTTTGGTTAATGGCAAGATATATGAAGTGGATAAAGGAATGCCAGAGAATTGTGAGATGTTAAAAAAAGCTTTTGTATATTGTAATGATACAAATTACGATTACTCTAAAAAAGATATGGAAAAAGCTCTTATGGGAGATCCTACAGAGACAGCTTTGATTAAAGTGTTCTTTAAAAATGCAAAGGATATAAAAAATTTTGTTTCAGGTGGAATAAGAACATTTGAAATACCATTTGATTCTAATAGAAAGATGATGAGTGTAATTATTCAAGAGCATAATAAAGAAGTTTGTTATATGAAAGGTGCACCAGAAAGAGTTCTTGAGAGATGCTCTAGTATATTAGAAAATGGGAAGGTTAGACCTTTAACACCTCAAAAGAAGAAGCAGATATATAACTATATTGAAGCTATGTCTAACAGAGCTTTAAGATGTATTGCAGCAGCATATAGGGATGAAGCTGTAGTGAAGAGTGATATGGTAGAAAATGATTTAATTTTCTTAGGGGTAGCAGGTAGTATTGACCCACCAAGATTGGAAGTAAGGGATGCGGTATTAAAATGTAAGATGGCAGGAATTAAACCTGTAATGATTACAGGAGACCATAAAAATACTGCATTAGCAATAGCAAAAAGTATAAATATTTGTACTAGCGATGACCAAGCTTTAACAGGAGAACAACTTGAAAAGATGTCTGATAAGGAATTAGTTGAAAAGGTGGCTAAAGTTAGGGTATTTGCTAGAGTATCACCTAATCATAAGTTAAGAATAGTAAAAGCTTTTAAGAAAACAGGAAATATTGTTGCCATGACTGGTGATGGTGTTAATGATGCACCAGCTATAAAAGAAGCTGATATCGGAGTTGCTATGGGTATTTCAGGAACTGATGTAACTAAGGAAGCAGCATCTATGGTTCTTATTGATGATAATTTTGCAACAATTGTATCAGCTGTAGAAGAAGGAAGAATAATATATGATAATATAAGAAAGTTCATAAGATACTTATTATCTTGTAACTTAGGAGAAGTCCTTACAATGTTCTTAGCATCATTATTTTATTTGCCAAATCCATTAACACCTATACAAATTCTTTTTGTAAATTTAGCTACAGATGGTCTTCCAGCTATTGCGTTAGGAGTAGACCCTGCAGATAAAGATATAATGAGGCAACAGCCAAGAGAAAAAGATGAAAATATTTTTGCTAGAGGATTGTGGGAAAAAATAGTAGTTAGAGGATGCTTAATTGGAGTATGTACATTATTAGCATTTATGGTAGGTAGATTTTATAGATTAGATTTAGCAACATGTAGAACAATAGCTTTATGTACATTAGTAATGTCACAATTATTCCATGTTTTTGAATGTAGATCAGAAAGACATTCAATATTTGAAATTAAGTTGTTTACTAATCCATATTTAGTTGGAGCAGTATCAGTATCAATAATCATGATATGTAGTATACTATATATTCCTTTCTTAAGTGGAATATTTAATACTGTACCACTAAGATTGAAAGAGTGGACATTAGTATTATTCTTCTCAGGAAGTATTTTCTTAATAAATAGTATTTACTTATTGATTAAGTCTAAAAAATCAAATTAAAAAGTCAGCTTAGCTGGCTTTTTATTCTATTTATAAACATATATATAATTAATAGTTAAATATTTTTTAATTCTAAGTAGGAATATTGCAGCGATAGGAATATTATGGTAATATTTGATGGGGGATTTAAAGTTATATAAGATATCATTTAGATTATAATATATACTAAAATTTTATGAGGAAAGAAGGGGTTATAGTGAATAAAATTATACTTATGACAGATTCATGTTGTGACTTGCCTTATGATTTTACAGAGGATAATAATTTAGTAGTTATTCCACTAATGTTAACATTAGGAGATAGGACTATAGCTGATGACTTAGGAAAAACTTTAAAATATGAAGATTTTTATAAAGCTGTTAGAAGTGGAGAGATGCCAAAAACAGCACAAGCAAATGTTTATGAATTTGAACAAGAATTTGAAAAACATATTAAAAATGGAGATAAGATAATTTATATAGGTTTTTCATCTGCATTAAGTGGAACTTATAATAGCGCTAATGTTGCGATGGAATCTTTAAAAGAAAAATATAGTGATGCTGATATATCAGTAATAGATAGCAAGAGTGCATCTATGGGGTTAGGCCTTTTAGTATATTATGCAAACAAGATGATTAAAGAAGGAAAAAGTAAAGATGAAATAGTAAAATGGGTAGAAGAAAATAAACTTAAAGTTGTTCATTGGTTTACAGTAGAGGATTTAAATTATTTATATAGAGGTGGAAGAGTATCTAAAGCAACAGCAACAGTTGGGTCTTTATTGAGTATAAAACCTGTTATGCATGTAGATAATGAAGGAAGATTAACACCAGTAGAAAAAGCTAGAGGAAGAAAAAAATCATTAAGCGCATTAGCAAACAAGTTAATCGAAGAGATAGTAAATCCGGAAGAACAAATTGTTTTTATAAGTCATGGTGACTGTATAGAAGATGTAGAGTATGTAAAAGAAAAAATTTTAGAAAAAGTAAAGGTTAAGGAAATTGTTGTTAATCATGTGGGGCCAGTTATAGGGTCGCATTCAGGACCTGGAACTGTAGCAATTTTTTATTTTGCAAAAGGAAGAGAATAAGGAATTGGATAGATTTGTCTTTGACAAGTCTATTTTTTTATAGGAAAATTTTATATAAAAAAACATTAAGAATTTAATGTATAAAATAAGTGAATAATAAAAGGAGGGAGTGATAATATGGATATTTATTTTGATAATAGTGCTACTACAAAGCCTTATAAAGAGGTTATAAAGGCTGTAGCTGATGGGATGAGGGAGTATTTTGGTAATCCATCATCACTTCATAAGATAGGTATTAAGTGTGAAAAAAGATTAACTCAATGTAGGGAATATATTTCATCGACAATAAAGTGTGATAAAGATGAGATATATTTTACTTCAGGTGGAAGTGAAGGAAATAATTTTATTTTAAAAGGATTATTAAAGCCAGGGCATCATTTTATAACAACTTCTTTTGAACATGGTTCAATAATGAATACATGTAAAGAATTAGAAGACAAAGGTGTTAAAATTACATATTTAGATGTTGACCAATATGGAAACATATCTTTAGAGGATTTAGAAGAAGCAATAACTAAAGATACGGTATTAGTTTCAATAATGTATGTTAATAATGAGATGGGTGCTACCCAGAACATTGAGGAGATAGGAAAACTTATAAAAGAAAAATCAAATAGAGCAAGATTACATGTTGATGCTGTTCAAGCTTATGGAAAGTTTGATATTGATGTAAAAAAGATGAATATAGACTTTTTAACAGTTGCAGGACATAAAATTCATGGGCCAAAGGGAGTTGGATTTTGTTATATTAAAAAAGGTATAGTATTAAATCCATTAGTTTCTGGAGGTGAACAGGAAAAAGGGTTAAGAGCCGGAACCGTTGATTTACCAAGCATAATAGGATTAGAAAAGGCTGCTCAAATAACATTTGCTCATAAAGATGAGACTTATAAAAAGGTTTATGAGTTAAAAAAATATATGATAGAAAGACTTAAAGAAATAGAGGATATAAGAATAAATAGTCCTTTAGAAGGAAATTTCTCTCCATATATTCTAAATGTATCTTTTAGAGGTGTAAGATCAGAAGTATTATTACATTTGCTAGAAGATCAAAATATTTATGTAGCAACTGGTTCAGCTTGTAGTTCAAAAGTAAGTATGTCAAAAGGGAGCTATGTTATTAAGGCATTAGGACTTAATGCTAAAGAGATAGAAAGTGCTATAAGATTTTCATTTAGTTATGAAAATACAAAAGAAGAAGTGGATAAAACTATTGAAGTTTTAAAAGGATCACTTATGTTTTTAAGGAGAGTTAGAAGATGAATAAATTAATATTAGTTAAGTATGCACCAGAGATATTTTTAAAAGGTCTAAATAGAGGTAAATTTGAAAGACAACTAATGAATAATATCAAAAAGAGATTAGATGATATTGAGTATGAAATAGTTGTGGATCAAGGAAGATACTTTATAAAGGCTCAAGATGTTGAAGCTGCGGTAGAAAGAGTTAGAAAAGTATTTGGGGTTGTCGAAGTTTGCTTAGTAACTGAAGTTAAAAGAGATTTAACTGTTATAAAAGAAGAAGTTTTTAAAATGGTTAACGAAATAAAACCAAGAACATTTAAGATTGAGACTAATAGAGCAAACAAGAAATTTCCATTAAACTCTATAGAAACATCAAGAGATGTTGGAGGATATGTATTACATCACTACGGAGAAGGATTAGAAGTTGATGTTAAAAATCCAGAATGTCTAGTAAATATTGAAATAAGAGAAAAAGGAGCATATATATTTACAAGCAAAGATAAGATAAAAGCTGTTGGTGGATTACCATATGGAATAAATGGTAGTACTATGCTTATGCTTTCAGGTGGAATAGACTCACCGGTAGCAGGGTATTTAATGGCAAGAAGAGGTGTAGCATTAAACTGTGTTTACTATCATAGCCATCCATATACATCTGAAAGAGCAAAAGATAAAGTTAAAGAACTAGCTAGAATTTTATCTGAATATGCAGAAAAGGTTAAATTATATATAGTTCCGTTTACTGAAATTCAAATGGCTATAATAAATGGTTGTAGAGAAGATGAGTTAACTATAATAATGAGAAGATTTATGATGAGAGTAGCATGTGAATTGGCTGAAAGAAATGGAATTCAATCAGTATCATCAGGTGAAAGTATAGGGCAAGTAGCTTCTCAAACTATGGAAGGATTAATAGTAAGCACAGATTGTGCTGATAGACCAGTATTCCGTCCATTAGTTACAATGGATAAAACTGAAATTATGGATATAGCTAGAGAAATAGGTACATATGAAACTTCAATTTTACCTTATGAAGATTGTTGTACAATATTTGTACCAAAGCATCCAAAAACAAAACCAAGATTAGAAGATATGAGAAGAGCAGAATCAGTATTAGATATAGAAGCTTTAGTTAATAAGGCTATAGAAGAAACAGAAATTGTTACTTATTAGAAGGAAAGTGCGAAGCACTTTGGGCAAAAGTTTGACTTCGTTAAAGTTCAAGAGGTCACTTTGTGACTACCAAGAGATTTACAATATCAAATAGTAATGACTTAGAATTTAAAAAGCCTTTGGACATTTACGAAGTAAATATATTGGACTGCCGTAGGCAATCTTGGACTCGACGAAGTCGACTTTTGGACTACGCATTTAATGCACAATTAAAAAAAGGAACTGCAGTTGCAGTTCCTTTTTTACTATCTTGTTCTCATTTTCGTAGCTTGTTGTCTAGCCTTCTTTATTTGAGCGTGATCAAATGGATGTAGGTCTTTTTTAGTAGTTAAGTTAGCTATATTAGAAATAAGTACTGTATCAGCTTCAGCTTTACCTTTTTCCCCTTTGATTCCCATAATAATTACTTTGTGACCTTGATTAACATCGATAAAAGTTGGCTTTTTAAACCATTTATTCATTTTATATTGACATTTAACTACTTGTTTTCCTGCTTCAGGTTTAACAACTAGATATACTCTTATTTTATTGAAAATTCCTAGAATACTCTTAGTTTCAGTTTTCACTGATAAAATAGTACCAGAAACGCTAGTCATTCTATCCCCATATTTTTGCATGTATGCATCTGAATAATATTTACCTAATTTATCTTTGAAACCCATTTCAAAAACTCCTTTTATTAAAAAATTCTACTACCAGTAACTACATTATAACATAGGAAACATAATTATAAAATAATAAATGTTTATATTTGTATACACATTTATTATTTTAATTTGATAATGAACGTTTATATTCTATTATTCCGTTATATAATGCTTCGGCACAAGCTAATTGACCAGGTTTAGATTTAAGATAATATTCATCTTGAAAATTACTAATAAAGCCTAATTCCACTAAAGCGGAAGTCGCAGTAGTTTTTTCAAGAACAGCTAATGCATCATCTTTATCTTCATAGAATTTTAAACCACGATCAGTTGTATAGTTTAAATTAACTAATTTGTTTTGGAGATAAGAAGCAAAAGTTTCATTAGTTTTGAAGGAGGGATTATACCATGTTTCTACTCCTTTTGCATTTGTATCATTATAATTGCTATTACAATGAAGTGATATAAATAAATCAGCATTTGCTAAGTTTGAAATTTTAATTCTCTCTTTTAAGCTATCATTAGCACTTTCTAACCAAGGTAGAGAATCTGATGTTCTAGTATAAATGACCTTTATATCTTCTTCAACACTTAACAAATCTCCTAATTTTAACGCAATATTTAATACTATGTCTTTTTCTTGACATCCAGAGATACCTAATGTACCAGCATCCCAGTCACCGTGACCAGCATCTATACATATAACAAAATTTCTATTATCAGTGTTATCAACTTTTTGAATAGTAGTAATAAAATTACTTTCACTTTTAATAGAGAGAATCAGTGGAATCAAAATAAAAGAGAGTAAAATGGTGCTAGTAATTATTTGACGTCTTTTCTTACGTTTTTGAAGCATTTTTCTTCTGTAACCTAAATTAAAGTTTGATGGTTCCATAAGCACCTCTTATTTACAGTAGATATATAAATAGTATAACAATGTAAATAAATTATGTAAATATATGGAAAAATTAAGAGTAATGCAGATATGTTCATAAAAAGTAAAAAAAAAATTTTTTTTACTGGAACAATTTATAGGTATTTGTAGTCTAATGAGTGAAAATAAGAATAACATAAGAAGAAATGCAAAATATATAAATAAAAAAGTGCGTTTTTTGAAAATTGTTGTATTATTAAATTTTTAATATTTATTAACTAGAGAGGTGCTCAAAATGAAAAAGATATTAGTAAGTTTATTAGTAGCAGCTATGGTAGGTGCTACATTAACAGGATGTGGATCAAAGGCTGAAGGTAATGGAACTCAAGTAGAACAAGGATCATCAGTATCGGCTGCAGACATAGTAGAACAATTAAAAGAATATATGCCAATGCCTATGGAACCAACAGAAGAGGAAGCTAAAGATATTTATCATTTAAATTTAGATGATGTAGAGAGTTATGGAATAGCTTTAACTGGAAGAAGTCCAGGAGTTGGATTTGCTATGGTTGTTAAAGCTAAAGATGGTAAAGTAGATGCTGTTAAAGCTTCAGTAGATAAAGTTTTAGAAGATAGAATAGGAGAAGCTTTTTATCCAGATGAAAAAGATGTTGCTGAAAAAGCAAAAGTTGAAGTTGATGGAAACTTTGTTTCATTATTAATATTTTATGATGATGTAGCAGCTGAAGCAACTCAAGTTTATAAAGATGCAATTAAGTAATTAATTAAAAAACTAAAGGGGCTGATAATCAGCTCCTTATTTTTATTAATAGATTGTAAATGGAGAAAGTACAATGGTTTTTAGTAGTATTTTATTTATTTTTAGATTTTTACCTTTAGCTTTAGGAATATATTATTTAACACCTAAAAAATATAAGAATTTTATCTTGCTTATATTAAGTTTAATTTTTTATTCCTGGGGAGAAGCAAAATATTTCGTAATAATGATTTCATCAATAATAGTAGATTATTTTGTGAGTAGAGGAATTGAAAAATATCAAGAAAAGAAAAGTATTAAAATAGGACTCTTATGTATTTCTATATGCTTTAATTTAGGAATGTTATTTTTCTTTAAATACTTTAACTTTTTTATTGATAATATAAATTCAATCTTAGGATTAACTTTAAATCATGTAAAGATTACGTTACCTTTAGGAATTAGTTTTTATACATTTCAAACTATGTCTTATACTATAGATGTTTTCAGAGGAAAGGTTAGTGCAGAGAAAAATATAATTTCTTTTGGGGCATTTGTATGTCTGTTCCCACAACTTATAGCAGGGCCTATAGTAAAATATACAGATATCAACAAAGAACTAAAAGAAAGAAAGATGAATGCAAATCAAATAGAGGATGGCATAGAGTTATTTATATTAGGCTTAGGGAGAAAAGTATTAATAGCTAATAATATAGGAATGCTTTGGACTGAAGTTGAAGGATTAGGATTTTCTAATATATCATCTATTTTAGCTTGGCTTGGGGTTATAGCTTTTGCTTTTCAAATATATTTTGATTTTAGTGGATACTCTCTAATGGCAATTGGATTAGGGAAAATGTTAGGATTTAATTTTCCTCAGAATTTTAACAATCCATATATATCAAGAAGTATAACTGAGTTTTGGAGAAGATGGCATATAACTTTAGGATCTTGGTTTAGGGAATATGTTTATATACCTTTAGGGGGAAATAGAGTTAATAAAGGTAGGCTTGTATTTAATTTATTTATAGTATGGTTTTTAACTGGATTTTGGCATGGGGCAAGTTATAATTTTATAATGTGGGGAATCTATTTCTTTATTCTTATAGGAATTGAAAAGCTAGGTTTATTAAAATTTTTAGAAAATCACAAAATATTTTCTCATATATATTCAATATTCTTTATATTGATAGGTTGGGCGTTATTTGCAGTAACAGATTTAAGTCAGCTTAAGATTTTATTTGAAAGATTATTCAATATGAATGGGGGAATAGATTGGATTTATTATATAAGAAATTATGGAGTTACATTAATTGTAGCAACTTTATTTTCAACACCTATAATTGAAATAACTTACAGAAGAGTTGTTAAAAGTAAGTTGATAAATACATTAATTTTAATGGGGATTTTTATAATATCCATTGCTTACTTAGTAGATGCTACTTATAATCCCTTCTTATATTTTAGATTTTAGGTGGTGATATGATGAAAAGAAATTATTTATTATATAGTTTTTTTATAGTTTTAGCTTTATTGAGCATATTAGATATAATTAAGCCTGATAAGACTTTTTCTGATTTAGAAAATAGAAATTTAAAACAAAAAGTGAAATTTACTGTGGAGGGATTTTGGGATAATAGTTTTCAACAAAACTATGAAAGCTATATTAATGATCAATTCATATTTAGAGATGGATGGATTGATATAAAATCAAGAAGTGAATTTTGTTTAGGTAAAATTGAAAATAACGGAATTATATATGGTGATAATGAATATTTATTTGAAAAATACTCTAACTTTGAGAAGAGTAGATTTTTAAATAATATAGAGGCCATAAATATTTTTAAAAACAATATTTCATCAAATATATCGCTTATGATAGTACCTAATTCTTATGAAATATATAAAGAGTTGGTACCTAAAGCAGCACCGTTAGTTCCTCAAGAAGAGAATATAGATTACATATATGATAATGTATTAGAAACAAATAATATTAAATTATTTGATGTTATGACAGAAAATAAAGATAAGTATATTTACTATAGAACGGATCACCATTGGACTGCCTATGGAGCATATTTAGCTTATAAAGAGTTTATTGAAAGTATAGGGGAAAAACCTATAGAATTAAATCAAGAAGACTTTGTAGAAGTAGATGATTTTTATGGAACGTATTTTTCTAAAGCTAAGCCTTTTAATGTAAAGCCAGATATTTTTAGCTATTTAGATTTAAGTGGAGTAACCATGAATATTTCAGGGGAAGAGTTTGATTCTATTTATGATTATTCTCAGTTAGAGTTAAGAGATAAATATGCTTTATTTTTAAGAGGAAACAATCCTTTAACTATTATAAAAAATACTAATTTACAAAATGGTAAAAAGATAGTTGTCATTAAAGACTCATACGCTAATTCTTTAGTACCTTACCTAACTCAAAATTATGAAGAGATACATGTTATTGATTTAAGAACTTTTAAAGAACAAGTAGGACAATATGTAGATGAAAATGATATAAAAGATGTGTTAATATTATATAATTTTATTAATTTTACTAGAGATGTAAATATAATTAGGTTAAAATATTAGAGGTATCAAAAGATACCTCTTTTTGTTATTATAATATGTTTTCTTGAAATATGAACAAAGATAAGTATATATATATAAACTAATATTGTATAAAATTTTTAAGTATAAGTGGAAAAGTTATTATGTATAAACGAGGAGATTTTCATATTCATTCTACTGCCTCAGATGGAGCGTTAAAACCAGAAGAGATAGTATTGTTTGCAAAAAAGAGAAATTTAGATATTATATCATTAACAGATCATAATACAGTTGCTGGAGTCGAGGCAGCAGTAAAATGTGGTAAAACACATGGTATTAAAGTGATACCAGCATTAGAACTATCGACTAGATATAAGGGAATTAGAATTCATATCTTAGGATATTTCAATTGTGATATTTATCAAAATGAATTATTTATAGATACAATAAATAATATTAAAAAAGGAAATATATCATATATAAAAAATCGTTTCAAAGATATACTTACATTAAATAGAGGTAGTAAAAAAATATCTATTGAAGATGGAATAAAGATACTTAAGTATTTTAATGCAGTTGTAGTATTAGCTCATCCGGTTTTATTACCAAGAAATATTTTTAGTGAAGTAGTCGTTATGGATTTTGATGGGCTTGAATCAAAGTATTTTGCAAATACGGAAGAGGATACTGAGTACTTTATTGAAATAGCTAATAAAAGAAATATGATATATACAGCTGGATCTGATTATCACAATGGATATGATTATTATAGAGCACATGGGTGTATTGGTGATGTATTTTTAGAAGAAGAAGAAATCAAAAGATTTTTAGAGAGGTTATATAGCAAATGAGAAGAAAGTAGGGATATAGTGAAATATATTTACAATTTAGCATTTAAAATGGCTTTAAGTGCAACTATAGCTTTGGTTATAGGAGAAGCACTTGGATTTAAATATTCCACTGTAGCTGCAGTTATAGCTATTTTAGGAATTCAAGATACAAGAAGAAAAGCTTTAATAGTGGGGAGAAATAGAGCTATTGCCTGCATAATTGGACAAATACTATCTTTAATTATTTATGGAATATTAGGCAATGGAGCTATAAGTTTTGGAATATTTTTATTAATATTGATACCGATAACTTCTAGATTTAACATACAAGAAGGTATGATAGCATCGGTTGTATTATCTACTCATTTATTAGTAGCAGATAAAATAGACTTAAATCTAATAATAAATGAATTTGGAATTATGATAATAGGTATAGGGGTATCATCAATAGCCAATCTGTTCATGCCTGCATTAGAGGATGAATTTAGAAAAGATAAGATATGGATAGAAGAAAAATATAAAGTTATATTATTAAAAATGTCTAAGTCCTTATTAACTCAAACCGTAGATATAGATGAGCAAAAAATAATGGATGATATAGAGAAAAATTTAATTAGTAGCAATATTACTGCATATAAAATTGTAAATAATAATTTCTTTAAAAGTTCATCATACTATACTGATTATATTGCTATGAGAAGGAATCAATTTGATACTATCAAAAAGATGAGAAAAAATTTTGAGAGATTTAGTATGCCAGTTGATCAAATGAAAAACATGTCTATATTTTTAAAAAGAGTTGCAGAAGATATTAGAGAAAATAATGACTGCAAAGAGTTATTATATGGATTAGAAAAGCTAAAGCTACAGTATAAAGAGATGGAACTTCCAAAAACAAGAGAAGAGTTTGAAAATAGAGCGCAATTATTAAATTTATTAAATGATATGGAAGATTTCTTAAATATAAAAAGAAACTTTGTTTTAAATAATAAAACAGAAAAGTAAGCTCTAAAATAATAAAAATGAAAAATATTATAGTGATAAGTTAAGAGTAACAAGTGGCAAGTTAATGAATAAATTCAGCTTAGGCTTAGTTTACAAAAGTTGAATTTAAAAGAAACTGCAAGTAGTTTCAACATTAACTTGTCACTTGTAATTTGTTACTTATCATTAAGAAAATGCTTTGCACTTCTTTACCATTGTCCAGGATACGCAATTAAATAAACTGACACATCTCTTCTTCCCCAATTCATACAATCATCATGAGAATTAAGATATAAGTCTATAATATTTCCTTGTATTGCACCACCCGTATCTTCAGCAACGGCGTAGCCATACCCATCTATATATAACAGTGATCCCAGTGGAATCACAGAAGGATCAACAGCTATGGTACTATATCCCCCTTCATTTCTTGTAGGTACTGTACCAGTAGCAGTTATACCATCTCCTGTATAGGCTGTACTTTCCATTATAAAATTACTTATATATCCAGAGTGATTATTTTCATCAGTAGTGTCACTACTATCAATATTTTTAACCGTAACATCAGTGTTAGAAACTTCCTCAACAACATCATTTGATGTTGGATTTTTTAAGATTTTATTTAACTTCTCGACATTATCTACATTTTCTTTAAATTCATTATATTTAAATTCGTGATTATTTATATCAACTGTTGTAGATAATGCATTTGCAAATGTCGGAAAAGAAGTTAGTGCTGATAGGGTAATAACGGTTAATGATACAAAAAGTTTTTTAAACAAAATTACACCTCCAAAAACTAGCTTGTGTCCATTGCGTATTTAGTATAAACATAGGCCTTAAAGCTTGTCAAATAGCCATGGATAAATATTGAAATGAATAATATTCCAAAAGTGATATTGGTTATATTATCCAATAGTTGCTTATGTAAGATGATTAAAAGGATTAAGAAGGATAAAACTTAAATATGTCAAGAAAAAAATAAGAGAAATATAATCCTGTATTTCCTGAAATTTTATCAATTGGTATGTTGAAAAATGCATAAAAATATACGAGCTTGTACAGATGTAGCACAAAAAAAATTGTTCAGCATATTTTATATTATAAATGAATGTCCAAAAGATAAAAAAATAGGTGTTTGTTAGGAGGAAAAGATGAATAAAGAACGTAGATATTATTACTATGAAGATGAAGATGATAATTCAGTAGAGGAGTATTCTAGTAATAGATGTGAAGAGAACGAATGTAATTCTAATAAATGTGATGAGTATGAAAAATGCTGTATTTGTAGAGGACCAAGAGGACCAAGAGGACCACAAGGGCCATGCGGACCAAGAGGACCACAAGGACCATGCGGACCAAGAGGACCACAAGGACCATGCGGACCAAGGGGACCAAAGGGAGAACCAGGACCATGTGGACCATGCGGACCATGCGGACAATGTGGACACTGCGGACCATGCGGACCAAAAGGACCAAAGGGAGATACAGGAGCAACAGGACCACAAGGACCATGCGGACCAAGAGGACCAAGAGGATTACAAGGACCACAAGGTGATATAGGACCAAGAGGACCACAAGGTATACAAGGACCTCAAGGTGAAGTGGGAGCACAAGGACCAACAGGAGCACAAGGACCAGTAGGAGCAACAGGACCACAAGGGCCAGCAGGAACAATTGGAGATTTTGGTATAGTTTATAGAACTGTAGATGATCCTAATATAGCTTTAGCTACTGGAGAGCATGTACCATTTACTACTGATGAAATAGTAGGAGATAATATAGTTCATCAAACTAATAGTAGAGATATATTATTAAAAGGTAATGCATCATATTTAGTTAAATATTCAGTATCTTTTACAGCAGAAAATAGATGTAGTTCTGAGGAAGGAAGAGATGTAGAATTTACTTTAACTTATGGAAACGGAGATAAAGTTGCAGCATCACAATTTGCGGCTTCAGTTTCAGAAGATATAAATTTAAATAATATAGCTAGTCATACTATAGTAAATTTATGTGAAGATAGAATTATAAGATTAACCAATTTAACAGAAGGAAGGTTGCCAATAAGAATTTATGCAGCAACTATTTCTATTGTTAGATTAAAATAAGACTACTAAAAGGGGGCTGTATCAAAAAAAATTTGATATTTGCCGATAAAGAAAAGGAAGTTCGAATTTGAACTTCCTTTTTTGCGCATAGTAATAATATGAAAAACTTCACAAAAAATGTGATTCCTATGCAACAAATAGGATTTGCATT
>NZ_JACOOP010000050.1:0-25384 GCF_014287725.1 Clostridium sp. NSJ-49
ACACTGCTTACATTGATACTTTTGTTTAGCCTGCTTATTCATACCAAACTTGTATAGTTTATCAGAATTACAGCGTGGGCATTTTATATTAGTTTTGCTCATTGTTCTTCTCTCCTTTTCGAAGGGGGTATTATTTAGTATCGCAAACCTATTGTATTTCCTTGGGCTGAGAAGAGCAATGTTCATATAACTTAACAGATCGAATTTATATTTTCGGAGGTCTTTATGAAACAAAAAACATTATCATTAACTGAAGGGGCAATAGGTTCAACACTTTTAAGGTTTGTAGTACCGTTTTTATTAGCAAGTTTATTACAAGCTTTATATGGTGCAGTTGACTTATTTGTTGTAGGGCAATATGCTGATTCCGCTGCTGTTTCTGCTGTAGCTATAGGGAGTCAACTTATGCAAACTATAACAGGTATCGTACTTGGAATATCTATGGGAGGAACTGTTTTAATAGGTCACTGTATAGGAGAAAAAAATGATAAGGGAGCAGCGAAAGCTGTTGGTACAATAACTATTTTATTTATTATGATAGCTGCTATTTTAACTCCAATTATGATATTTGGAACTAATTTATCAGTATCTTTAATGCATACACCAACTGAAGCTATAAACTATGCTAGACAATATATCTTTATATGTGCTTGTGGGATTCCTTTTATAGTAGGATATAATGCAGTAAGTGGTATATTTAGAGGAGTGGGAGATTCAAAAACACCTATGTATTTTATTGCTATAGCATGTGTAGTAAATATAGTCTCTGACTTTATATTAGTTGGGAAATTTAACATGGGGGCTTCAGGAGCGGCTATAGCAACTATTTTAGCACAAGCTATAAGTTTAATAATATCATTAATATTTATTAAAAAGAGAGGGTTTTCTTTTGAATTTAATAAGGAATATGTAAGAGTTGATAAATATTCATTAAGACGTATTTTAAAAGTAGGGTCACCATTAGCACTTCAAGATGCATTAGTAAATATATCATTTTTATTAATAACTGTAATAGTTAATAGTATGGGATTAATAGCGTCAGCATCGGTAGGGGTTGTTGAAAAGATAATAATATTTGCAATGCTTCCACCAACGGCTTTTGCATCAGCAGTAGCAACAATGACAGCTCAAAATATGGGAGCAAATAAACCTGACCGCGCAATAAAAGGATTAAAGTATGGAATAGGATACTCACTTATATGTGGAATATTAGTATGTATATATTGCCAGTTCTTGCCTCATACAATTACAAGCATATTTACTAAGGATGTAGAAGTTATAGCATCAGCAGCTATGTACTTGAAGTCATATTCTTTTGATTGCATATTAGTAGCATTTATATTTTGTATGAATTCATATTTTAGTGGGTGTGGTAGGTCTATGATTGCTTTTATTCATAGTATGATTGCAACATTTGTAGTTCGTATTCCAATGTCGTATTTAATGAGCAAAGTGCCTAATACGTCATTGTTTAAAATGGGATTAGCTTCACCAGTAGCATCCTTTGTATCAGTAGGTATATGTTTTGGATATTTTATATGGTTAAAAAAATATAATAGCCAGGCTAAATCTACAGAGGAATATATTACTATGCCATAAAAAATGGTTGTTTATAAAAAATACCTTCGGCATGAATATTATTTCTGCCAAAGGTATTTTAAGTTACACTAAGATTATACTTCTTTTACTTTAGTTAATAATTCTTTTAGTAACTTAACTTCTAATATACCACCTTCTTTTTTGATTAAATTGCAGTGATATTTATTTAAAGGTGCTATTTAATAAGGTGTATCTTAGTAAGGTATTTTTTATTTATCTGAGCTATGAAGTAATTTTTTAAGTTTAAACTTTAAATTTTTGAATCTAGGATTAGATCTTAGATTTGATATTTTCATAAATAATCATCTCTTTTCTAAATATTAAAGTATTCAATTTAAAGTGATTTATTATTGAATTTCAATTTTAGTATTATTCACAGTCTTTTCTTGTTTAGGTAATCTAATACTTAAAACTCCATTATCAAACTTAGCTTGAATTTGTGCTTTATCTATATTATTTACGCAGAAGCTTCTTGAAACTTCACCATAATGTCTTTCTTTTCTTATGAAGTTGTCTTTAGTCTCTTCATGTTCTTCTTTTCTAACTGCATGAATAGTTAAACAGTTGTTATTGTATTCTATATTTATATCATTTTTTTCTACTCCTGGTAATTCAGCTTGAATTAAATATTCGTCTGGAGTTTCTCTTATATCAGCTTTAAAGTGATTAGCTTCAGTAAATGGTGATAATATATCATCATTAAAGAAGTCTTGGAACATATCATTGATTGTTAATCCTCTGTTTCCTCTGTTATTAAATTTGAAAGGTACTAAACCATACATACAAAGACCTCCTTTAATAATTTATTTTTTATATCTTATTTCTTTGTACAGTTATATTATACGAATAAGGTCAAAGAAAGTCAAAGTTGAAATGGAAAGCTTTTGTAAGAAAGAATAATCAATTAAAAGTTATATGTATTTATTTAGTATTTTTAATTTTTTTCAATAAATTTTGCTTAAATTTGAGATGGAAAAATAAAAATCATTAATAAATATTTTTTTCATAGAATTATTAATATAGAACTATACAGGGAGAATAAGTTATGGATAAATCGATAAAATATTACGAGGTATTAATGATAAGAAGAAATAGTGAATTTTTTAGAAAGTATAAATTGCCAGTAGGATATACAATTAAACCTTATGAAAAAGGGATGGAAGAAGAATGGAGCAAGCTTCAAACAGAAGTGGGTGAATTCAAAGATGTATCCGATGCTAAAAGATATTTTGAAGATGAATTTATTAAGGAAAATGTTGATTTAAGTAATTATTGTTATTTTGTAGAGAGCCCTAAAGGAAAAGTAGTTGCAACTGCATCATTATGGTTTGGAAAGCATTTTGATGAAGGAATAAAGTATAGATTACATTGGCTTTCAGTTCATCCTGATTATAGAGGAAAGGGATTAGGAAAAGCTCTTATATCATATATTTTGAAAAATGAAAAATTAAAAGGTGAAAAGTATGTATATTTAAAAACACAAACTTGGAGTTATAAGGCTATAGCTTTATATTTAAAGTTTGGATTTAAGCCTTATTCAGGAATTAAACCTGATAATTGGGATTGTTGTCATATGGATTTTGAAAATTATAATAATGAGGCATGGGAACTTATATGGAGCAAAATTAAGTAAATGTAAATGAAAAAATAGCAGACTACTTAATAAGTTTTTATTATAGTAATCTGTTTTTTTATTTAACTTTAGTAAAACATAATTGGAATATAAATATTAGAAACTCAACATATAATATATAAAGTTATAAATTAGGGGGAGGATTTATGGCTATAAATATAGGTATTAAAGGACTTAGAGGGTTATTCCCAGAGTATTATCTAGATATGTTATATGAGATATATACTCCAAAAGAAGTTGACTTAATATTAAAAAGTTATTTAGTAGGAAGAAGGACAACCTTTAGGATAAATAGGTTAAAAAAAGGTAGCGATAAGACTTTGGAGGAACTAAAAAGAAAAAATATTAAAGTAGATAAAAGCACTTGTTTTAAAGACGTATATATATTGAAAGAAAAGCAAGAAAGATTACTACAGAGGTTAGAATCATATAGAAAAGGATATATATATATGCAAAATTTATCTAGTATAATACCAGCAGAAATATTAGATGTAAATGAGAAAGATAAAGTACTTGATATGTGTGCGGCACCAGGTGGAAAAACTTTGAAGTTATCAGAAAAGATGAATAATAAAGGTGAAATAATTGCAAACGAAGTTAACAAAATTAGATATGAAAGATTAAATTTTAATATAGAAAAGCATGGAGCTAATAATGTTACTACATTAAATCTAGATGGTAGAAAGCTAATGAATATTTATAAGGAATATTTTGATAAGATATTATTAGATGTACCTTGTTCAGGAGAGGGGACAATTAATATTAAAAATACTAAGAAGCTTAAATTGCTAAAGAATGGACCATTTATAAAAGTACAGAGAGAACTTATTCAATCAGCTTTTGCAACATTAAAAAGAGGTGGTGTTATGATGTATTCAACTTGTACAATTTCACCACAAGAAAATGAGGAAGTAGTAAATTATTTATTAAAAAAGAATAAAGATGCAGATATTTTGCCTATAAATATAAATATTCCTAATTATAAAAAAGGAGCAATTTTTTATAAAGATAAGGTGTATGATGAGAGAATAAGTAGATCTATCAGAATTATTCCAAATGAATTTATGGAAGGATTTTATCTTTGTTTAATATGTAAAAAATAATAAAATACAATTTTGAGAAGTGATTACGGTAAATTATTGCTTACTGTAATCACTTTTGTTCTTAGTTTATAACTTGCTGGACTAATTTTTCGGTGATACAATTATTTAATAACTTATATTAGTTGGGGGAAGAAAATGAGAGTTTTAAATAAATTTATTAAGATAGTATGTGGAATACTTATATTTATACTTTTATTGACATTAGGATTTTACATTGCTCAAAAGATTAGAGTATTTGGAAAAACATCAACAGATATAATCAATCCACAAACACAGACTTTTGAAGAAATAATAGAACTTTCTGATGAAATTACTATGGAGAAAAAATTATTTTCCTTTAGAAAACATTATTATATTCTTAGTGATGGAGTTTTAATAGGCGAAGTTAAAGGAAAATTCTTTCCTATCTTTGGAGATACTCTTCAGTTAAAGGATATTCATGGCAATCTTATAAAGAAGGAAAGTCAAATAAAAAGGTTAGGATTAACACAAGTAAAACTTTTTAATATATCAATTAATAGATTAGCAAAGGTAGAAGATGCTAACGGAGATACAACTGGATATATAGGTGAGGAAAAGCAAAGAGACTTTTGGAGATTAAAGCGTGTACAATACTTCTATGATGAAAATCATAATAAACAGGGGAGAGCTATTCCAGATGCGATACTGTTCTGTAAAGATTATAAAATTTATGATAATGAGAATAATGTAGACTATGTCATAGATGGAAGATTTTTTAGTCCAACACATAGATATAATATTGAGATAAGAGATAAAAGTGATATTGATGTAGAAGAGGCTATATTTTACACTATAATTGAAAATTCTATAATAAGTAGTAAAATGAAGGAGTCTTCTTCAAGCTCTAATAAAAGTAAGTAAATTGTAGAAACTATTTTTAATGAAGAAGTGTAATAGTTACTATTTTGTCTATAAGATAAAATAGTAACTATTAATATTTTAAGATATATAACATATGAAATATAAAATTAACGAAGGTTAGGATAGTGATAAAAATGAAAAAATGTTTATTTTGCAAAAAAGAATTATCAAAAGATTATTTTGAAAATAAGATTGGATACTTTTGTTCAGAAGATCACTTTGATGAATACTTAAAATCACTTAGTAAAGAAGAATATGTAGAGCTACAAAATTCATTCTGTGTATGTAGCGACGATTAGAAGTAAAATTCTTATTTCTTAAGTTTATTTAGCTTAATTATAAATAGTAATTCTATCTAAAAATAATGGAGTAAAATTCATCTATATCTTCAAAAAAGTTAAACAAAATTCAAATTTGGAACAAATTACATTATTAAATGGATATTTTTGTCTTGGGAGTATTAACTATTCTTGCTATATTAAGAAAGAAAAGATTACTAACATAGGAGAAAATTTCTTAAGATATGAAAGAAGAAGATAAAAATTGCATATTAGATAAACTAAAGAAGATGACCTACAATAAGGAAATATATTTAATCAAGGAAATATTAAATGAAGCTTATATACATATTAAAGGAAAACTATTTGAGGAGTATTTAGCATTTCTTTTTGAAGGTAATGGATTTATAGCAACAGTTAATGGAGGCTCATGGGATGGGGGAGCAGATATACTTTTATCAAGAAAGAATAATCCTAATAAAGTGGTATGGATAGTACAAGCTAAAAATGTAAGTAAGCCATTAACTAATACAGTGATAAGAGAAGAATTAGTTAAGTTTGAAAAAGAATCGAGTAAAAGATATAACTGCAAATATTTTATGATAATATCCTTAAATGGATATGTTGAAAAGATTAATATATTTAATAAAACTAACATGACTTTAGAAAGTTTTGATTATATTGAAGAGCTTATAAATAATTTTTCAGAAGATGATAATGGACAAGTATTATTGCCAGATTTAAGACCTCATAATAGATACACATATAAAGAAATAAAGGCCATATTAGAAAATAAAAATAGAGTGGCTGTACCTAATGCTACGGGAACAGGAAAGAGTTTTATTATACTTCAATTATTATTTGACTATATAAAGAAAGATTCTATTCTTTTAGCGCCAACAAATGAAATTATTGAGAGATTGAAGAGACTAGCCCCTTGGAGTATGACAAGGTGTAAATTTTATACATATAGTAAGTTTTCAGCTATGTACTCTAAAGGGAAGATAGATAATTTAAAGGTAGATTTAATAATTTTAGATGAGCTTCATAGAGCTGGGGCATTAAACTGGGGGAAAGCTGTAAGCTACATTTTAGATAAAAATTCAAGTGCAAAAGTTGTAGGATTATCAGCAACTCCAATAAGATTTTTAGATAATAATAGAGATATGATTAGTGAGCTTTTAGATGGTGTATCTACAACACCATTAAGCCTTTCAGAAGCTATAGTAAGAAGGATTTTACCTAGTCCTATATATGTTTCAGCTATGTATAATCTTGATAAAGAAATAGATAAAAAGATGAAGCTAATGAAAAAATATAATATATCTACAGAGGATAGAAAAAAGTATATAGAAGAGCTTAATATTTATAAAGCTTTATACGAAAAAGAAAGTAAAGCAGAGCATGTTATTAAGAAGCATTTACCTAAAGTAGATAATCTAAAATTCATAGTTTTTTGTGAAAATAATAAACACCTAAATGAAATGAAGGATGAGGTAATAACTTGGTTTAATAATATTTTAGAACCTACTGTAAAAGTTAAAGAGTACATAGTGACATCAGAGAATAATAATACTTTAGAGCTTTTTGATTTTGAAAATAATGATTGTAAAGAAGAAGTAAAACTATTATTTTCCATAAGTAAATTAAATGAAGGAATTCACATTAAAAATATAAGTGGAATTATTATGCTTAGAACAACTAAATCTCCAACTATATATTATCAGCAACTTGGACGATGTCTAACAGCAGATTCAGCTAATAAAACTCCTATTGTGTTTGACTTTGTAGATAATATAGATAATTTAGAGCTTATGAAGTTTAGAACTCAGTTAGAAGAAGCTAAAGCTTTACATAATGAGTATAGAAAAAGTATAGGGGTAGAAAGTGATGAGGTGCGTTTAGCGTTATATGATGAGCATTTTGAACTAATATCGCAACTTAAAAATATAGAGAAAAAGATAACATATAATTGGGAAGAGTATTTTGACGCATTATGTGAGTTTAAAAGCTTATATGGGAACATAAATGTACCTAATTCAGAAGAGTATAGTAGATTATATAGTTTTATAAGTCTTCAAAGAACTCTTTATAATAAGAGAATTTTAAATCCAGAATTCATAGAAAAGCTTGATTCAATAGGGTTTATATGGGATCAGAGATTTTATAATTGGAAAGAAAATTTAATTAAATATGATAACTTTATTAGTAGTTGTTATAGAAAAAGGATTCTTTACTACAAATTAATTAATGATAAATACTATATTCCAGTTTATGAAAGTGATGTGGATACAATAAATAATACAGCTTTGATAAAGTGGATGGATAAACAGATAAAAGAGTATAAATTAGGAGTTTTAGATAAAAGAAAAGAAGATTTATTAATAAATGAATTTAAGGTTATTTCTGAATTTGAAGAAAATGCGTGGATTTTGAGTCTTTATAAAATAATAGAATTTTATAATTATATAAAGGAAAAGTACAATATAGATTGTTATGTTAATAAGATAGCCCCACCAAAAGAAAACTTTATAAATTTACTAGTAGCGTTATATGGTAATGAAAATATAGTAAGAAATACTGTAGATAAATCATTACCAAAAGAAGGACAAGTTATTAATGATAAATATATAAATGATGAAAGCTGGAATAGAGGCTTCGTTGTAAATTTACTTAAATCAGAAGAATTTAATGAGGTTTTAAACACATTTATTGATGATTTTAATATTGTATATTTTCAAGATTTAATAGACTCAAATGAAGAATTCATGAAGAGATGGTATAGCTACAATAATGATAATAGTAATTTAGAAGTTAATAAGCTAATGCTACTTAGTAGAATTAATATGGATTCAAAAGCTAGTTAATAATATTGTAACGAATTAATAAAATTAATAGTTAAAAGAGAAGAGTTAATAATTTAGTATTTAAATTATTAACTCTTAATTGTATTAGTTTGCACTTTATTTAAATTTTTCTTTCTTTTCTTGTGTTTTCATTTCTTTTTCTAACACAAAAGTCATAATAATTCTTATTATAAATACTACAGCAAGGATTACTAGTTCTTCCTTGCTTCTTATTATTACGGTTTTTAAAATTTCAGCTGATAACTTAAAATCTAATGCTGTAACCATAACATCAGCAAATTCATATTTAACCTTATAATCTTTTTTTGAAAATTTACCTCTAAAGTAGTTGATAAAGGCAGTGAAAGTACCGAGAGTTAATATAATAATTCCCATTAATTCAAAAAGATGAATTAAAATCGGTAGATAAATATCAAATAATTCTTCAAGCATAATTACACCTCAAAATAAAGTTATATTTTAATTTGCCCTAATATAAAAAAAGTATGAGGCTAAAAGAGTATAAAAGTAATATAGTTTTATATTAGCCATAATGATATATTTATATAGAGAGGTATTTTAGTTTTCATAATAAGCAAGGGTATAAATTTAAAAGGTGGAGAAATAGGGATGAGAATAGATAGTATTATATTTGATTTAGATGGAACGTTGTGGGATGCAACTTATAGTATTTTAGACGTATGGAATAATGTATTAAAAAATAATTATCAAGAAATTAATAAGGTTATTACAATTGAAGAGATTCAAAGTATAATGGGGTTAACCTCCGAGGAAATAGTTGAAAGATTACTACCAAATGTTGATAAAAAATTAGGATTAGAAATATTTGATGAGTGTGCAGCTGCTGAATGTGATTATTTAAGAGTAAATGGTGGAAATTTATATGATAATGTTGAAGAGGTACTTATTGAACTTAACAAAAAGTATAAGCTGTTTATTGTTAGCAATTGTCAAAATGGTTATGTTGAAGCCTTCTTGGAAGCTCATAACTTAGAAAAGTATTTTATTGACTTTGAGAATTATGAAAGAACTGGCTTACCTAAAGGTGATAATATAAAGTTAGTTATAGAGAGAAATAAGTTACAAAATCCTATATATGTTGGAGATACAGAAGGGGATTATAATGCAACAAAGGAATGTAATATACCTTTTATTTATGCAAAGTATGGTTTTGGGAATGTTGAAGATGCTGAATTAGTAATTGAAAGTTTTGAAGAGCTAAAGAATATACTAGAAAAATAAAATATTATTAATATAGTTTAATGAAGCTGAGCAAATGCTTAGCTTCTTTTATTTTGCAAAAGGTTATTAAAGTATAAAATAAAAAATGAATGATAATAAACGGCTCTATTTTGAAGTAATGTAGACATTTATTATAAAAGTGAACAAGTATAAATTTGTCCACTTTTAACTCATTGTATATCAATTGGTTATTCACTATAAGTTTTATAAATAGCTTCTCTGTCCTTTTCATTTTCATAATACTCTTCAAAGTATCCACAATCGCAACATATGTATTTTGTTGCGATAGCATTTTTAAAGGCATTTAGATATATTGCATTATTATATCTTGATTCTTTACCAACTTTTACTATTTTTCTAGAATTGCATTTTATACATATATTATTTCTCATAAAATCTCTCCATTTTTATTAATATGTTATTCAAATATATATTCTTATTATATATCAATAAGAAACTACAATTCTATAAATATTAAATAAAATTTGGACTTTCGGCTAAAAAGGTACCAAAGATTAAATAGCAACTTGTATTTAATAGTGTCAGAAGGAAGTGAAGTAAAAAAAATAAGAAAAATCACTAAAGGTACCTAAAATTAAAAAGCATATGGTATTTAATAATGTAAAAAGAATTTAAACAAAATTAGAAAAGTGGTACCTAAATAAAAAACAGATTAGGTATTTAATATTAAAAAGAAAGTAAATGGAGGAATTTAAAATGAAAATGAATAAAATTTTAGCTGGGTTAGTAGTAGCAGGTATATGTGGAGCAGGCTTAACAGCAATGGCTTCAAGTAATGACGGTGGAGTTAACAAAACAGTAGAAGTAAAACCAGTAAATGTAGCAGAAACTTCAAAATATACTGGAGGAAATGTTAGTATATCAGAAATAGAAAATTATATAGTAAATAAATATGGTTCAAATTGGGCAACAGATTTATTGGCAAAAAATAGTGAAGGATGGGATGAAATTTTAGAAAATGAGTTAGAAGCATATTTTGGCATAAAGTATGATGACTTGATTGATTATGTTATAGAAAGAAAAGAAAATGAGTTAGGGATTGATGATATAGATGACTATGATTATTATACAGTAGAAGAAATAGGTAAAAGAGATGAGATAGTAAAAGCTATAGAAAGTAAATATGGAACAAATTGGGCTAATGATTTATTTGCTAAGAATGGTGAAGCATGGGATGAGATTTTAGAAAATGAATTAGAAAATCAATATGGACAAAAATATGATGATGTAATAGAGAATATAATTGACTTAAAAGAACATGAAGCAGGATTAGATTTAGATTATGATGATTATGATGACTTTGATGATATAAATGACTTTGATGATATAGATGATCACTATGATAATGATTAATTGAATTTTAGCAGAGTATTATGTTAACAATATCTCTAGGAGGATACTCCTAGAGTTTTGTTGCAAGGAAAAATAGAGAGGTGGTATAGATAATTAAATGGAATTTATAGAAGAGAATATTAATGATATTAAAAATACTAGTATAGATAAATTAATCCAAGACTATATGGCGTTTATAGTAAAAACTGTAAGTTCAATTACTGGGAGATACGTATCCGTAGAAAATGATGATGAATTAAGTATAGCACTCATTGCATTTAAAGAGGCTATAGATAAATATGAAGAGAGCAGAGGCAGTTTTTCATCTTTTGCAAAGCTTGTCATAAGTAGTAGAGTGAAAAATTATCTAATAAAAGAGAATAGAAATAATAAAGTTGAATCAATAGAAGCTCTTAAAGATAAAGGGATTGACATATCTGAAGTAGCAGAGACAGTGGTTGAAGAAAGTGATGAATTATCAAATGAAATAGGTAAACTGAAAAATGAAATAGAAGCCTTTGGCTTTACTTTTGAAGATTTAGTGGATGAGGCGCCTAAACATGAAGATACAAGAAGAAATGCCATAGAATTATCAGAAAAGGTTAGCAAGGAAAAGCCATTAACTAGTTTTATGTATGAAAAAAGAAGACTTCCTATAAAGCAAATTTCAGTAAAGTTTTCTGTTACAGAAAAAGTGATTAAAAGAAGTAAGAAATTTATAATATCCGTAGTAATTATTATTGATAAGAATTTTAGAAACTTAAGATTATGGATAAAGAGATAGGAGGTGCAGTATGTTTAAAGGGATAGTTATGGAAATAAAAGATGACTATGTTATTGTTATGAAAGAAGATGGAACATTAGCTAGAATAAAGAATAAAGATGGATTAAAGATAGGAAACCCTATATTCTTTTTTGAAGAAGACATTTATGTGAAAAAAGAAGCAGCTAAGGTAATTCCATTTAAAAAGTATATAGTACCATTAGGCGCAATTGCAGCTTTATTTATAATTTTAATTAATCCAATAATGAATATTTTCACTAGTAAAATGAATAATGTTTATGCAGTTTTAACTTTTGATATAAATCCTAGTATAGAATTTAATTTAGATGAAAAAGGAATTATAAAGAGTGTAAAAGGTATAAATGATGAGGCTATTGCATTAGGTTTAGATAAAATAAAAGGAATGACTTTTGAAGAAGGAACAATAGCATTAAGAGATTTATTAAGTCAAAGCAATTATTTAAATAACAATAATGCAGTTTTAGTAGGATTTTCTTTTATTGGAAATGAGAATATTGATTATGAAAAAGATATTCAACAGGTTATTAAAAATACATTTAAAGGTACTGATGTAGCATTTTTAAAGGGAGAAAAATCAGATTTAGAAAAGGCTCAGAGCCAAGGAATTAGCTTAGGTAAATATGAGGCCTTAGTAAAACTTGATGAGGATAATTTTGAAGATGCAATAGAAAAATTAACAACTCAAGAGATGTTAGAATTATTGCGAAATGTTGATGGAAGCATATTTTTAGATGAAGATCAGCTTGAAGAACTACAAGATGAGTTAGAAGATAGGCTTGAAGATGAAGATGAAGATGAAGATGAAGATGAAGATGAAGATGAAGATGAAGATGAAGACGAAGACGATGAATATGATGAGAATGATGATATTGATGATGACGAAAAGAATGAGGATTAATGGTTGATCTAAATTCTTTAACTTGATATGATTAAAGCATTAAAAGGTTAGAGTGATTTTAAAAATTACCCTAACCTTTTTTATTGAAAAAATATATTTATATAAGGTTTGTCAAATTTCCATTTGACTAAGTCAAACTTTTCACCAAATTGCTATGAAATTTACTTAATTGATGATTTTCCTGTTAAATAGTCAATTTCTATTTTGATAACGGTAGTTGAGGCTTTAGCTTTTTCTACGTAAGCTTTTCCTTTTTCTAAATATTCTGGAGAGTATTTTTTTATAAATTCTATAAGAGCAGCTTCTTTAACGGTGCCTATAACCCAAGAAGCAGTACCGAAGGCAACTACACTTTTATATTTAGTGGTGAATTTCTCAGGGATTATACATGTATCAGTAACTACACAAAAAGATACTTTAGAATTATTAGCGATATTATCAAGTTTATGGCCATAAGGAGAAGAATGAAAATATATAGCATTATCATAGTATACATAATTTAATGGAGTAGCATATGGCATACCATATTCATCCACTGTAGCTAGAGTTCCATATTCGGCTGAATTTAAAATAGTAGTTATATCATTATCAAAAATTTCTCTAGATTTTTTACGAATTTCTCTAAACATAATTTGACCTCCCAAAACTCATAAGAGATATTAATATAATTATATTTATTTTAAAATAATTAAATTACTTAAATAGAAGTATAGTATTATCTTACAATTATAAGATTTATATAGTAATAAAATTGTTAGAAAATTCAATAATAAGAATAAATAAATTGCAAAGTCAATTCATAAGCGGTTGTTAAAGTATTAAAAAAAGTATGATTTTATTATAAATATAATACAAAAATGAATGTTATCCACAAAATTCTTGTAGACAAATGGCGAAAAATGATATATCTTTTAATTAGATATTATTAAGGGGGGAGACCAAATGGTACTTATAGGAATTTTAATAGTAATAATCGGATTTGCGTTGAAGTTTGATAGTATTGCAGTAATAATAATTTCAGCTATCGCAACAGGATTAGCAGCACATATGGACATAAATGAGATTTTAACAATCTTAGGAAAGACTTTTGTTAATCAAAGGTTAATGACTATATTTATTCTTACTCTACCTGTAATTGGTATATCAGAAAGATATGGTTTAAAAGAAAAAGCAGTTCAATTAATTAAGCAAGTTAAGAATCTTTCAACAGGAAAATTATTAACACTTTACTGCTTATTAAGACAAATTGGAGGAGCAATGAGCTTAAGAATAAGTGGACATCCTCAATTTGTTAGACCTTTAATAAACCCAATGGCTCAAGGTGCAGCTATAGGTAAATATGGTGAAATCGATAAGAAGACTGAAGAGAAAATTAAAGCTGCAGCAGCTTCAATGGATAACTACGGTAACTTCTATGGACAAAACCTTTTCTTAGCAAGTTCAGGAGTTTTACTTGTTGCAAATACTTTAACTGAATTAGGATACCCTACAAACGGTATTGATGTAGCAAAAGCTTCAATAGTAATAGCAGTAGTTGCATTTGTATTTGTTCTTGTACAAAATATGATGTTAGACAAGAAATTAGACAAGCAATACGGAATTAACAGTAAGACTAAGAAATAGGAGGAGACGTAATATGGATTTCGCAGCATTTTCAAATATGTTATTAGAGTTATTTTACATAATAATTGGTATTATGATGCTTAATACAGCAGTAGTAACTTTAAAAGATAAGAATCATAAAACAAAATACGGAACAGCATTATTCTGGTCATTACTAGGAATAATATTTATATTCGGACATAAATTACCTTACAATGTTGTTGGAGGAATGCTTGTTGTTATAGGTATCCTTACTTTAGCTAAACAAGTTAATCCTGGAATTATAAAAGCATTAGATGCAAAGTTCGGAGAAGAACAAGCTAATAAATTAGGATTAAAGGTATTTATACCTTCACTAGTAATAGCTGTATCAGCTTTACTTATAGCACAATTTACACCAATATCAGGAACAGCTTCAATAGGTGTTGCAGCAGTTCTTGCAATAATTGTAACATTCTTCATAACTAAAGCTTCACCAAAAGTATTAGTTGAAGAATCAGATAGAATGATTCAATCAGTTGGATCAACAAGTATATTACCACAATTATTAGCAGCTCTTGGAGCTTTATTCACAGCAGCTGGAGTAGGTGATGTAATATCATCAGGTATATCAAGTGTACTTCCACAAGGAAACTTATTAATAGGTGTAGCAGCTTATTGTATAGGTATGGCAGTATTCACTATGATAATGGGAAATGCATTTGCTGCATTCTCAGTTATAACACTTGGAATAGGTATACCATTCGTATTTTCACAAGGTGCTAACGTTGCAGTTGCAGGTGCTTTAGCATTAACAGCAGGTTACTGTGGAACATTATTAACTCCAATGGGAGCTAACTTTAACATAATGCCAGCAGCACTTTTAGAAATCGAAGATAAGAATGCTATAATAAAGAATCAAGCACCAGTTGCTTTAGCTTTATTATTCGCTCATATTATATTAATGTACTTCCTAGCATTCTAATAATAATATTTAAGAGTTATAATTTTAAATTATGTTAAAACTGCTTTAGCAGTTTATATAAAACTAAGGATAAGGTCAGCCTAAGCTGGCTTTATTCTTAAAATTTTATACTAATAAATTAAATCTAGAAATGTAGAATTTAAAATTGATAGTAAAAAGAAACTATATTTAAGTAGTTTTAGTGGCAATTTTAATTTTTCATTAGAAAAAAGGAGATATAAATATGAAGGTTTTAATAACAGGTTTTGATCCATTTGGTGGAGAAAGTGTAAACCCAGCTTTAGAAGCTGTTAAATTACTACCTGAAACAATATCAGGAGCGGAAGTAATTAAACTTGAAATACCAACAGTATTCAGAAAGTCTTTAGCTAAGATTGAAGAAGCTATGGAGCTTCACAACCCAGATATAGTAATTTCAATAGGACAAGCAGGTGGAAGATTCCAAGTTACTCCTGAAAGAGTTGCTATAAACATAGATGATGCTAGAATAAAAGATAACGAAGGAAATCAACCGTTAGATATAACTATATTTGAAGATGGTGAAGCAGCTTACTTCTCAAACCTTCCAATAAAGGCAATGGTTCAAGAGATGAAGGAAAATGGAATACCAGCAGCTGTTTCTAACACAGCAGGTACTTTCGTATGTAACCACGTAATGTATGGAATTTTATATATGATAGATAAGAAGTTCCCAAATGCGAGAGGTGGATTTATACACGTGCCATACATACCAGCACAAACTTTAGATAAACCAGATAAGCCAGCTATGAACATAAATGATATTGCAAAAGGATTAGAATTATGTATAAAAGCAGCAGTGGAAAATTCAGAAGATATTAAAGCTGTAGGCGGAGCTGTTTGCTAAAATGTTAGAACCTAGAGAACAAAAGAAGATATTTGTTTATGGTAGCTTAAGAACTGGTTTCTATAATTACGATAAATATTTAAAGGGCAAAATTGAGGATGCTGTTTTAGGAAAAGTTAAAGGGAAGCTTTATCATATGCCTCATAAAGGATATCCAGCGTTATTAGAGGGTAATGACGTTGTACTTGGTGAAGTTATGACTATAAAGAACTTTGAAGAAGTAATGATTCCTATGGATAAGATGGAAAATTATTATGGAGTTAATGACAGCAGAAATGAGTATAATAGAGTAGTAATGGATGTTGAGCTAGAAAATGGTGAAAAGGAAAGCTGTTACGTATACTATTATGCTATGAATGATAAAGAAGTCTTTGAAAAAAATAGCGTATATGTTGACCATGGTGATTGGGCAAGCTTTATGACAAAATAAGTATATAAATTAAGGAGATGTTTAGGCATCTCCTTTTTTTTATACTTATTAAAAAAATTAATAATTTATTAGTAGTAGGAAAAAATAAGAAGAATAATTTACAAATAAAAGTAGTTGACAATTGTTATCAATAGCAATAAAATTTTAGTTAGATATCTAATAGTTAGTTATCTAACTATTTTAAAGCATATAATAATAATTAAGAAGAGAGGTGTAATTATGGAAAGAGGGGAAGTGCACAAGTCTTTAATGAAGACTTTAAGATGTCATCATAAAATATTTAGAAGTGAATTTGCAAAATTTAATATAAGCAAAGGTCAACCTAAAATATTAAGTTATCTATCAGAAAATGATGGGTGTAGTCAGAAAGATATTGCTAAAAACTGTGATATAGAAGCGGCTACAGCTACTAATGTACTATCTACTATGGAGAAGGTTGGATTTATAGAAAGAATACCTAATAAGAATGATAGAAGAATTCTTAATGTATATCTTACGGACAAAGGTAAGGAAGCCCAAGAAAAAGCTAAAAGAACTCTATGCGATTTAGAGGAAATTTGTTTTAGAGGATTTAGTGAAGAAGAAATGACTATGGCAAAAGATATTTTTGATAGAATATATGATAATTTAAAGAAAGGAGAAAAGTCTTTAGATGATTAGATTATTAAAATATCTTAAGGGTAGTGCAGTATTATGTGCCATACTTGCACCTATAATGATGTTTATAGAAGTTGTTATGGATTTAAATCAGCCTAAGCTTATGTCAAATATAATAGATATAGGTATAGCGAATGGTGATGCCCATTATGTGCTTACTGTAGGTATAAAAATGATAATTATTGCAGTAATAGGTGCTTTTGGAGGAATGGCATGTGGGTATCTGGCTAGTATTGCAAGTATGACCTTAGGAAAGAACGTAAGAAAGGATTTATTTACAAAGATACAGAGCTTATCTTTTAGAGAAATAGATGAATTTAAAACATCATCGTTAATAACAAGGCTTACAAATGATGTAACTCAAGTACAGCAGATGATACTTACAGGATTAAAGATAATGGTAAGAGCACCGTTACTTTGTATCGGTGGCATGATTATGGCTTTTTCATTAAGTCCTAAATTATCATTAGTATTTTTAATAGCTATCCCTTTAGTTTTAATTTCAATTATATATATTACAAGCAGATCAATTCCTGCATTTACAAATATGCAGAACAAAATAGATAGAGTAAACCTAGTAATGAGAGAAAATCTTTTAGGTATAAGAGTCATAAAGGCTTTCGTAATGGAAAAGAATGCTAAAGAAAGATTTGATATTTCTAATGATGAACTTATGGATGCAAGTATAAAAGCACAGAGTATAACAGTAATTCTTTGGCCTCTTGTTACTCTTGCAATGAATTTAAGTGTTATTGCAGTGCTTTGGTTTGGTGGAAATATGGTAAATAAAGGCTCATTAGAAATAGGAAAAATAATGGCTTTTATAAATTATTTAATTCAGATAATGAGTTCATTAAATATGATGCTGATGATTATAATAAGTATTTCAAGAGCAAAAGTATCTGCCGCAAGAATTAATGAAGTTTTAGATACAGAAACATCTATAGTTGAAGCTAAAAATCCAAAAGCTATAAAAAAATACGATATAGAATTTAGAGATGTATGTTTTAAATATAATAAAGAAAGCGAAAACGTGTTAAACAATATATCATTTAAAATAGCTGAAGGAGAAAAGGTAGGAATTATAGGTGCAACTGGAAGTGGTAAAAGTTCATTAATAGCGCTTATTCCAAGACTTTATGATGCTACTTCGGGAAAGGTATTAATAGGTGGAACTGATGTAAGAGATGTAAGTGAGAAAGAATTAAGATCACTTATTGGAATAGTCCTTCAGGAATCAATACTGTTTTCAGGAACAATAGAGGATAACTTAAAGTTTGGTAATAATCAAGCTACAAAAGATATGATGGATAATGCAGCTATGGATGCAGAAGCTTATGAATTCATATGTTCAAATGAAGAAGGATATGAAAGAAATGTGGAGCAAAGAGGTAAAAATCTTTCAGGAGGGCAGAAACAACGTCTTTCTATAGCTAGAACTTTACTTAGAAATCCTAAAATTTTAATACTAGATGATTCTACAAGTGCATTAGATATGGCTACAGAAGCTAAGCTTCAAAAATCATTAAAGAGAAGGCTCGAAGGTTCAACTACAATTATAATTGCTCAGAGAATTTCAGCTGTAATGGACTGCGACAAGATAATAGTATTAGATGATGGAGAAGTAAGTGCTATAGGAAAGCATGGTGATTTATTGAAAGATTGTGAGATATATAGAAGTATAGCTATTTCACAATTAGGAGAGGAGGAAGCTTTAAATGGCATCTAAGGTATCAGCAATACCGTCAAGACCTGGCGGAGGACCTCACAGGCTATTTAAAGAAAAGCCTGAAAAACTTAAAGATTTAAAAGGCACAATAAAAAGGCTTTTAAATTACCTAGGAAATAATAAAAAGTCTATTATCCTTGTGTTTGGATTATGTTTTATAACTACATTAATAAGTATTTTAGGGACAAGACTTAATGGACTTACTATAGATAATTATATTGAAACTGGAGATATGAGAGGTTTAGGGATAATATGTATAGTTCTTTTACTTATGTATGCAGTATCGATTTTCTCAACATATTTTCAAAATATAATAATGGTGAATATTGCCCAAAAGGTATCACGTGATATAAGAAAAGATTTATTTTTTAAGCTTCAGAAGTTACCTATAAAATATTTCGATACCCATTCAAGTGGAGATTTGATGAGTAGGCTTACAAATGATGTAGATAACATAAACTCTACTCTTTCTCAAAATATAACACAGTTATTTTCAGGAATAATAAACATTTTAGGAATGTTCATTGCGATGCTTTTATTAAGCCCACTTTTAACTCTTATAGCTATGCTTGCTATACCTTTAATGTTTTTAGTAAGCAAGATACTTGTAAAAATTACACAGAAATACTTTGTTAGACAGCAGAGAGAGTTAGGCAAGCTTAATGGATATATAGAAGAGATGGTTTCAGGACAGAAGGCTGTACTTCTATTTTCAGAACAAGATAATGTAATGAAAAACTTTGAAGAGATAAATGAAAAACTTGCAAAAAGCTCTATATTAGCTCAAGGCTTATCTGGATTTATGGGACCTTTAAATAACTTTGTAAATAATATTTCATATTTAATAATTGCAGTATGTGGTGGATTTTTTATATTAAAAGGTATGAACATAACTGTAGGTATAGTATTTACATTTATGCTTTATATGAGAAATTTCACTAGGCCAATAAATGAAATTATGAATCTATTTAATACAATACAGTTAGCCCTTGCTGGCGCTGAAAGAGTATTTGAAGTAATGGATGAAGAACCAGAAAAAGATAAGGCAGAAGCAGAGGATTTAGAAAGATTTGAAGGTAAAGTGGAGTTAAAAGATGTTAACTTCTCATATGTTAAAGATAAGAAAGTTTTAAAACATGCTGATATAAAAGCAAAACCAGGAGAAACTATTGCAATAGTAGGACCTACTGGAGCAGGAAAGACTACTATCATAAATCTTTTAACCAAGTTTTATGATATTGATAGTGGTGAGATATTAATAGATAATAAAAAGATTAATGATATTACTAGAAAAAGTCTTAGAAAGTCTATAGCAATGGTGCTTCAAGACACGTATCTTTTCTCAGAAACAGTAAGGGAGAATATAAGATATGGAAATCTTTCAGCTTCTGATAAAGAAGTAGAAAAAGCTGCTAAACTTGCAAATGCACATCATTTTATAATGCAGCTACCTCATGGTTATGATACGATACTTTCAGATAATGGAGGAAACCTTTCTCAAGGGCAGAGACAACTTTTAGCTATAGCAAGAGCTATACTTTCAGATTCATCAATATTAATATTAGATGAGGCTACATCTTCAGTAGATACAAGAACAGAAATAAAAATTCAAAAAGCATTATTAAACCTTATGAAAGGTAAAACAACATTTGTGATTGCTCATAGATTAAGTACTATTAGAAATGCAGATAAAATACTTGTAGTAAATAATGGACAGATAATTGAGAGAGGAAATCATGATGAACTTATAGAGAAAAATGGGTTTTATGCTAACCTATATTATAGTCAATTTAAGTAAATAAGAAAGCCTATGTTAGATGAGTATCTGACATAGGCTATTATAATATATAATATCAAGCGTATTTAATAAAAATAAATTTCTTTTGAATTACGTGATGGCAATAAATCAACTTTAATATAATGAAGTGATTATTTTCATCAATTAAGGACAATTTATTATGCGTTTGTATAGAAGCAACGCTTTGGTGAAGTTATACTTCCATCTGTTTTTAATTCTTTTATTGCTTTATCAACTTCTTTTTTATCTATTGATAATGCAGCAGCAATTTCTCCAGCCTTCATTGCTTCTGAATTTTCTTTTAATAAATTTAAAACTTGTTCTTTAGCACTCATTTTATATCTCCTTTAAATAAAATTTTAATATATACCAAATAGATATATATGGTCATAATACTAATTCACTATTGGAATTAGATGTAAATAATGAATTTTCTATTTGTATATTTTATCCATAATATAACATAATATAACGTATAAATCAATAATTATTTTTATATAATAATTAATATTAGATTATTAAGTAAGCGATTTCATATTTTGAAAAAATTAGTACTCATATAATGATAAAATAATAGGGAACAAAGTAAATAATTGTAGTTATAATTTAAGGGGATGAGATTTAGTGAGGGTGATAAGAGCAATAATAGGCGGATTTATAACAGCACTAGTAATAAATGGCATATGGGTAATATTTACAGAAAATTTAGGGACTTTAGGAGGTATATTAGCAGCTGTATTTTTAGTAGGAACTATGTGGTTTTTAAATCATTATATTGGACTGATACCGAATGAAAAGAATAGTGCATTTATAGATATGGGGATTTCAATAGGGATAGCATGTATAGTTAGAGATATGATTAGAATAGGTAATGTTGATGAGATTTTAACTTCTATACCAACATTGATTTTAGTAATTGTGGGAGGGAGTATTGGAGGAACTTTATCTGTATTTGTAAAAAAAGATATGAAAAAAGATAAAGAAAGTTCTGAAACAATCAAAGATATAGATAGTATTGAGAGCTTAGTTTAGAATTTGATAAATAGTAAAAGTTGGAGTGAAATATGACAATTGAAGAAGCAATTAAAACACTATTAGGAGCTATAATGTTTCCTTTTATAGTAAGGTTAGTATGGGATGAACTAGTTAAAATTTTTGGACCATTAGGTGGATGGATATCAGCAGGACTTATTGTAGGAACTATGTGGATATTAAATCATCACTTGGGGTTAATTAATCAATCAGGTGAGGTTTGGATAGATATGGCTTTAGCAGTTGCTAGTGGAGTATTTATTGCAACTGCTTTAGAAAGTAGAAATATAAAGAAATCTTTACCGGTTTTATTAGGGTGTTGTATTGGGGGAGTTTTAGCTGGTATAGTGTTAACAAATTTATAAAATATAAAAAAATATAATAAAATATTGACACATTATCAAAAAAATAATAATATAGTATACAAATTAGATAATTGAGATGCAGTGATAAGAAGAGTAGCTATTGAAAGAAGTTTATAAGCGAGTGGGTGACGGTGAAAGTCCCATAATGGAAGCTATAGTGAAAAACATCTTTGAGCACCTAACCGAACTTGTGAGAGTAAGTACCTTTTCATTATGTCAAAGGTATAAGTTCAACTAACTAAATTAAAATTCACTCTGTGAAAGTTTGTTTAACTAAATCACAGATTTAGAATTTCACTTTTAAAGTCTCACTTAAGTAGGCCTAGGCGGAATAATACCGTTAAAAATTCAGCAGTATAATTATGTACTGTTAATGAGTGAGCTTATTTTTAGCTAATCTGGGTGGTAACGCGGAATATACCTTTCGTCCCTTTTATAGGGATGGAAGGTTTTTTTAGTTTTAATCTATGATTTGATAGCTTGAAGTTACATAGAGTGCATATCTACGAATATAAATGAGTAGTGTGTTTCATTAACAAATTTTTATTTTAATATAGGAGGTCATTTATATGAAAAAAACAACAATTATACCAAAAGGATATAAACCTACACTAAATCTAATAGAAACAGAAGTAGCTATAAAAAAGATAAAGGATTTTTTTGAAACTAATTTAGCAGAAAGTTTAAACCTTACGAGAGTATCTGCACCAATTTTCGTAAAAGGAGGACAGGGAATAAATGACAACCTTAATGGTGTAGAAAGAGTAGTAAGCTTTGATGCAATGGAAATAAAAGATTCACAAATGGAAATAGTACAGTCATTAGCTAAGTGGAAGAGAATGGCTTTAAAAAGATATAAATTTGAAGTTGGACAAGGTCTGTATACAGATATGAATGCTATTAGAAGAGATGAGGAATTAGATAATTTACATTCTCTTTATGTTGACCAATGGGATTGGGAGAAAATTATTAGAAAAGAAGATAGAACAGAAGAAACTTTAAAAGAAGTTGTAAATAAGATATATGAAGTTTTTAAAGTTACAGAAAGCTATATGCACTTAACTTACAGGCAGTTAACACCAATATTACCTAAAGATATTAAGTTTATAACATCTCAAGAGTTAGAAGATATGTATCCAAAGTTAACAGCTAAAGAAAGAGAAGATGCTATTACAAAGAATTTTGGAGCAGTATTTATAATGAAAATAGGTGGAAAATTAAAGTCAGGTGAAAAACATGATGGACGCTCTCCAGATTATGATGACTGGCAATTAAATGGAGATATATTATTCTGGTCACCAGTATTAGAGAGAGCTATAGAAGTATCATCAATGGGTATAAGAGTAGATGAAGAAGCATTAGCAAAGCAATTAGATGAATCAGGATGTAATGAAAGAAGAGAATTAGATTTCCATAAGGCTTTATTAAATGGGGAGTTACCATACACTATGGGGGGAGGAATTGGACAATCAAGAATATGTATGTTCTTCTTAAAGAAAGCTCATGTTGGAGAGGTACAATCTGCGGTATGGACTGATGATATTATTAGGGAATGTGAAGACGGTGGCATAGTACTATTATAGTTTACTTCACTAAATTTTATGGTGTGGTATAATTGGGGATATAATTTTATTATTAGGAAATGAGGAAATGCTAGATGAAAAATATAATTATATCTTCTAATTGTAGTGGTGGTGGAAAGACTACTTTTACTTTAGGATTAATGAAATTATTAAAAAATAAAGGATATGATGTACAGGGATATAAAGTAGGTCCTGATTATATAGATAGTGGTTTTCATAGTGAAATAACAGGAAAAGAATCAAGAAACTTAGATTTACATCTTATGGGAGAAGATGGAGTAAAAGCTAGTTTTTCAAGAGGTAATGGTGATTTTGGAGTAATAGAAGGGGTAATGGGCTTATATGATGGAATTGGTATTACTGAAAAAGGATCAACTTATAATATCTCAAATATTCTAGGTGATATTCCGATAGTTCTAGTTTTAACACCAAAAGCTCAGGTGGCAACTTTAGCTGCAGAGATTAATGGAATAAAGAACTTTAAAAATGCTAATATTATTGGAGTTGTTTTTAATGCTGTTAGCCCAAAATTTTATGAACTTCTGAAATCTACAGTGGAGCTTAATTGTGATGTTAAGGTACTAGGATATATACCTAAATATGAAAGTATAAAACTTGAAAGTAGACATTTAGGACTAGTTCAAAGTATTGAAGTTAACAATATGATAGAAAAAATAGAAAGATGTGCTCAATTAATTGAAGAAAATGTAGATTTGACTTATATAATCAAAAATTCTAAGGAAGTCAAATTAGAAACGAAAGATGAATTTCATTTAGAAAATAGAAACTTAAATATAGCTGTTGCATATGATGAGGCTTTTAGATTTTACTATAAAGAAAACTTAGAGCTTTTAGAAGAACTAGGAAATGTTACTTATTTTAGTCCAATAAGAGATGAAAAACTACCAGAAAATATCGATTTTCTATATCTTGGTGGTGGGTATCCAGAAGTGTTTAAAGAGCAATTAAGTAAAAATATATCTATGAGAAATAGTATCAAGAAAGCATTAGAAGAGGGCTTAAAATGCTATGCTGAATGTGGTGGATTGATGTACTTAACAGAAAAAATAGAAGATTGCGAAATGGTAGGTTTCTTAAAAGGATATACTTATATGACTAAATCACTACAACGCTTTGGTTATGCCAATGTAGCAATTAAAGGTGAAAACATAAGTATAAATTGTCATGAATTCCACAAGTCAGATGTAGAGCTAAATGAAGAGAGTATATATAATGTTACCAAAAAAAGTTGGAGTGGAGATGCTTTAAGCTGGAACTGTGGATATAAAAAGGAAAACACTATAGCAGGATATCCTCATATTCATTTCTTTGGTAATATGGAATTTTTAAGATTTATAACTAAATAAAATTATAGAAAGGAATTCAAATATGAATTCCTTTTTTTATAGTAACACTATTTTTAAGTTACTTTCTAAATCAATTAATATTTAAAATTAGTTAATTTATTAAAGGATAATTAAGATTCATCTTTTTGATTTAGATAAGGGGCTGTCTCTGAAATGATTTTTAAAATCATTTCAGTAGACGGTCTTTTTATTTTTTATTCATATATTTATATGAAATTATTTCTAAATGAACAAGTTTTTTGACACGACAAATAGGAGGTTATAAACCTCCTATTCTCTGTAAAAATATACCTTTACGCTATTTTCTTTTCATGCAATAATATAACATTTCT
>NZ_JACOOP010000051.1:0-24944 GCF_014287725.1 Clostridium sp. NSJ-49
AATGCAAATCCTATTTGTTGCATAGGAATCACATTTTTTGTGAAGTTTTTCATATTATTACTATGCGCAAAAAAGGAAGTTCAAATTCGAACTTCCTTTTCTTTATCGGCAAATATCAAATTTTTTTTGATACAGCCCCTTTTTGCTTATTAAATCTAATAGAAATAATCGATAAATTATGTAAAGATTAAACTTATTATATATTAGTAAAGTCAATAAAATAATAAAGTAAGAATATTAATGTTAAAAAAGGTATTTAAGAGTTATTTTACAAAATAAATACTAAATTACCAAATGACTTTAATAAAAAGAGTGAAAAAAATAATAAAGTATGCTACAATACGAATGAAAAGTTTAATATATAAATATATATTCGTATGGAGGTATGAGATGAGAAACGTTTATGATACACCACTTAACACAAGATATGCATCAAAAGAAATGAGTTATATATTTTCAGATGATATGAAATTTTCTACATGGAGAAAGCTTTGGGTAGCCTTAGCAGAGGGAGAAAAGGAACTTGGGTTAGATATAACTGAAGAGCAGTTAGAAGAATTAAGAGCGAATATAAATAATATAAATTATGATGAGGCAATAAAGAAAGAGAAGGAAGTAAGACATGACGTAATGAGCCATGTTTACGCTTACGGTCTTCAATGTCCTAATGCTAAAGGAATAATACATTTAGGAGCTACAAGCTGTTATGTAGGAGACAATACAGATATTATTATTTTAAGAGATGCTTTAGAGTTAATTAAAAATAAAATAGTTACAGTTTTAGATAGATTAAGTAAATTTGCTATGGAATATAAAGGAATGCCGACATTAGGATTTACTCATTTCCAACCAGCGCAATTAACTACAGTAGGGAAAAGAGCAACTCTTTGGATGCAAGACCTAGTTATGGATATAGAAAATATTGAATTCCTTTTAAGTACTTTAAAATTAAGAGGAGTTAAGGGGACTACAGGTACTCAAGCTAGCTTTATGACTCTTTTTAACGGGGATGAAGAAAAGGTTAAAGCATTAGATAAAATTGTTGCAAAAAAGATGGGATTTGAAAAAAGTTATGGAGTTACAGGTCAAACATATCCAAGAAAGCTTGATTCAATAGTATTAAATACATTATCAGAGGTAGCACAAAGTGCTTATAAATTTAGTAATGATTTAAGATTACTTCAAAGCATGAAGGAAATGGAAGAACCTTTTGAAAAGAATCAAATAGGGTCATCTGCTATGGCATATAAGAGAAATCCTATGAGAAGTGAAAGAATAGGGGCACTTGCTAGATATGTTATAGTAGATTCATTAAATCCAGCAATAACAGCTGCAACTCAATGGTTTGAAAGAACATTAGACGACTCTGCAAATAAGAGAATAGCAGTTGCAGAAGCATTTTTAGCTTTAGATGGTGTATTAAATCTTTACATAAATATTTCAGAAAATATGGTTGTATATGATAAAGTAATAAGAGCTCATGTTGATAATGAACTTCCATTTATGGCTACTGAAAACATAATGATGGAAGCTGTAAAAAGAGGTGGAGACAGACAAGAACTTCACGAAAGAATTAGAATTCATTCAATGGAAGCAGCTAAGAGAGTTAAAGGCGAAGGACTTGATAATGACTTAATTAAGAGAATAATTGCTGATGATTCGTTTAAATTAACTGAAGAAGAAATTTTAAATATAATAGATCCGAAATTATTCACAGGAAGAGCTGAAAGTCAAGTTGTTGAATTTATTGATGAGTATGTAAATCCTATAATAGATAGATATAAAAATGCAGTTGATATAAAGAGTGAAATAACAGTATAATAAATGCTCCCTTAGGGGAGCTTTAATATTGATAGTAATCATGCATATGTTTACGAATTATATAAAAATAAAGCCCGAAAATATTCGTAATAAATATTGAAACTTTTAAACTACTTTGATACTATGGTACAGGGACATAAAATGTCTCTAAATACTTTATATAGAAAATTATGTCTTAAAAGGAGGCAGTTGAAATGTCGACATTTATTGTTTTAGGAGCTCAATGGGGAGATGAAGGTAAAGGGAAGATGACAGATTACTTAGCTGAAGAAGCAGAAGTAGTTGTTAGATTCCAAGGAGGAAATAATGCAGGTCATACTGTAGAAGTTGGTGAAAAACAATATAAACTTCACTTAATACCTTCAGGAATATTACACGATGAAAAGTTAAATGTAATAGGAAATGGTGTAGTTGTAGACCCAATAGCTCTTTTTTCTGAAATAGATTATTTAGAAAGAGAAGGCGTTAAAGTAACTCCAGAAAAATTAATAGTAAGTGATAGAGCACATGTTATAATGCCATACCATAAGACTCTTGATAAATTAAAAGAAAAAGCAAGAGGTAAAAATGACATAGGAACTACAGGAAAAGGGATAGGACCATGTTATACAGATAAATTTGAGAGATGTGGAATAAGAATATGTGACCTTATAGATAAGGAAGTATTTAAAGAAAAATTAGAGAATAACATAAAGCTTAAAAATGATTATATAACTAACATACTTGGAGGAGAACCTCTAAACTTTGATGAAATATACAATGAATATGTAGAGTATGCTGAAAGATTAAAACCTTTCGTTCAAGATACTTCAGTGAGAATATATGATGATATAAAGAAAGATAAAACTGTTCTATTTGAAGGAGCGCAAGGTATGCTTCTTGATATAGATTATGGAACTTATCCATTTGTAACATCATCAAATACAACTGCTGGAGGAGTTGCAAGTGGTGTTGGTATAGGACCAAATATGATTACAAATGCTGTTGGTATAGCTAAAGCATATACTACTAGAGTTGGTAAGGGACCATTCCCAACAGAATTAGAAAATGAAACTGGAGAATGGATAAGAGAAAAAGGTCATGAATATGGAGTAACTACAGGTAGATCTAGAAGATGTGGATGGTTAGACATTGTTATCTTAAAAACGTCTGTAAGAGTAAGTGGATTAACTTCATTAGCTGTTACAAAGATTGATACTTTAGCTGGATTAGATAAAGTTATGATGTGTGTAGGATATAAGTTTAATGATAAAGTAATAGATTATTTCCCTGCTAGCTTAGAAGACTTAGCTAAATGTGAACCTATATATGAAGAATTTGAAGGTTGGGATGAATCAGTAGCGGATGCAAGAAGCTATGAAGAGTTACATCCAAACGCAAGAAAGTATTTAGAGAGAATTGAAGAATTAACTGATACAAGAATATCAATAGTTTCTGTTGGTCCAAGAAGAGATCAAACTATGAGAGTAAAACCATTATAATTTATAAAAATAAAGCTGTTGCGAATTATGCACAGCTTTATTTTTTTTATTCTTTATAAATTATACTTCAATTTAATTATGAACATATTTACCGAAGGTTAAATAATGAAAGGGTAGTAGTTTAGCAGGAGAAATTTATTCAGCTTAAAAACTTCTATATAATGTTTAATTTAAATGATAATTGTAAGAAACACGAATATTAAATGGGAAATAAAATTAATTATGTGGAATATAATACGAATATTAATGTTAAATTTATAAAAAATGTTGACTTATTTTTAAAATAGATGTTATTATTTAAATAACAAGGGATAATATGGAATTGATAAAAATTTAAATAAAATTTTAATATTATTGGAGGATAATTTATGGCTTGCAATAGAATTATATTCGTTGAAAAAAAAGAAGGGTTTGATGTTGAAGGTAAATTGCTTTTAGAAGATTTTAGAGATAATCTTTCTATTAAAACTTTAGATAATGTTAGAGTTTTAAATAAGTACATAATTGGAGAACTTGAAGAACATTATTACAAGATAGCTTTGAAGACTATTTTTGGTGAATTACCAGTAGATAATATTTATGAAGGAAGCTTAGAAATAAAAGAAGGTGATATTGCTTTTGGAGTAGAGTATCTACCAGGTCAATATGATCAAAGAGCTGATTCAGCTTCAGAATGTTTAATGCTTTTAACAAAAGAAAAAAGAGTGGAAGTTAAGTGGAGCAAAATTATAATTCTACAAGGTAATTTATCTATTGAAGATGTAGAAAAAATAAAAGCATATTTTATAAATCCAGTTGATTCAAGAGAAGCAGATATAAATTCATCAGAGCTAACAAATGAATATAAAGAGCCAAAAAATGTAGAAATTCTAAATGGTTTTATTAATAAGAATATAGATGAACTAAAAGAATTTCATAAAGAGATGGGATTAGCCATGAGTATAGGAGATTTAGAAATGATAAGAAAATACTTCTTATCAGAAGGTAGAAATCCTAGTATCACTGAAATAAAAGTTATCGATACTTATTGGTCAGATCACTGTAGACATACTACCTTTTTAACTTCAATAAAAGAAATAGAAATAGAAGATGGAAAATACAATGTTCCAGTTAAAAAATCATATGAAGCATACATGAAATCAAGAGATTTTGTTTATGGAGAAAATACGGATAGAGATATAAACTTAATGGATTTAGCTGTCATATGCATGAAGGAATTAAGAAAAAGAGGACTTACAGAAGATTTAGATATATCAGATGAAATAAATGCATGCTCAATAAATATAAAGGTTGAAACTAATAATGGAGAAGAAGAATATCTTCTAATGTTTAAGAATGAAACACACAATCATCCAACAGAAATAGAACCTTTTGGAGGAGCAGCAACTTGTCTTGGAGGGGCTATTAGAGACCCACTTTCAGGAAGAACTTACGTATATGGAGCTATGAGGGTTACAGGAGCAGCTGATCCGACAGCTAGTATAGAGGAAACTATAAAAGGCAAATTACCTCAAAGAACTATTACCCTTGGAGCTGCAAGTGGGTATAGTTCATATGGTAATCAAATAGGACTTGCAACAGGACAAGTTGATGAAGTTTATCATCCTAATTATGCTGCTAAGAGAATGGAAGTTGGAGCAGTTATTGCAGCAGCACCAAAGGAAAATGTAAGACGTGAAGAGCCACAAAAAGGAGATGTTGTAGTTCTTTTAGGTGGAAAGACTGGTAGAGATGGTATTGGTGGAGCTACAGGATCTTCAAAGGAACATACTGAAGATTCAATAAATGAATGTGGAGCAGAAGTTCAAAAAGGAAATCCTCCAACGGAAAGAAAAATTCAAAGACTTTTCAGAAATAAAGAAGTTACAAGAATGATAAAAAGATGCAATGATTTTGGAGCAGGTGGAGTTTCAGTTGCTATTGGAGAGTTATGCAGAGGTCTTGATATAGATTTAGATAAGGTTCCTAAAAAGTATGAAGGATTAGATGGAACTGAAATAGCTATATCGGAATCTCAAGAAAGAATGGCAGTAGTAATAGAAAAAGAAAATTTAGAAAAGTTTATAAGATTATCTAATGAGGAAAATTTAGAAGCCGTAGTTGTTGCGGAAGTTACAGATACAGAAAGACTAAGAATGTTCTGGAGAGGCAATGCAATAGTAGATATTAAGAGAAGTTTCTTAGATACAAATGGGGAAACTCAAGAAACAAAAGTGAAGGTAACTGCACCAACTGAATATCCATTTGCAGTAGGAGATGTAAATGTAAAAGATAAATGGATAGAAACTCTTAATAGTTTAAATGTATGTGATAAAAAGGGATTAATCGAAAGATTTGATTCGACTATTGGAAGTGGAACAGTTCTAATGCCGTTAGGAGGGAAATATTCAAGAACTCCAGCAGAAGGTATGGTATTTAAAATTCCTGTGCAAAATGGAGAAACTAATTCAGCTTCAATAATGACGTACGGATTTAATCCAGAGCTTGGAGTTTGGAGCCCATTTCATATGGCATACTATGCAGTTATAGAATCAATAACTAAGCTTTCTTGTATTGGCGGAGATTATAGAAAAGCAAGATTAACATTCCAAGAGTATTTTGAAAAGTTAGGAGATAAAAAGGAAAGATGGGGAAAACCATTTTCAGCATTATTAGGTGCATATAAAGCTCAAATGGATTTAGAGATACCTGCTATAGGAGGTAAGGATTCTATGTCTGGAAGCTTTGGAGAAATGGATGTACCACCAACGCTTGTATCTTTTGCTGTTGGAATGATAGATAGTTCAAAAGCTATATCACCAGAATTTAAAAAGGTTGGTTCAAAAGTAATATTAGTCAAATCGGAAAAAGATGAAGATGGAACGTTAAAAACTGAAATGTTTAAAAACAACTTAATTACTTTAAATAAGCTAATAGAAGAGAAGAAAATTCTAAGTGCATATTCACTTAAATTTGGTGGGGTATCAGAAGGTTTAAGTAAGATGGCTTTAGGAAATGGAATTGGGGGTAAGTTCAATTCATTAGATAATGAAGAGTTATTTGGATTTAATTATGGTAGCTTCATTTTAGAAATTGAAGAAAGCATAGATGAAAAAGAACTTTCGACTATGAATTACAAAGTAATAGGTAAAACAATTAATGAAAATTCAATTATTTCTAAAGATATAGATTTAGAAATATCTTTAGATGAAATAAGCAGAGAGTATGAAAGAAAATTAAAAAATGTATTTAAAGCAAAAACAAAAGCTTCAGAAGAAAAAATAGAAGAGGTTTTATATAAAGAAGAAAATAAAGTTTCACCTTTAATAAAGGTTGCAAAACCAAGAGTTGTTATTCCAGTATTCCCAGGAACAAACTGTGAATATGACTGTAGAAGAGCATTCGAAAGAGAAGGTGGGGATGTTAAAGAAGTAGTTTTAAGAAACTACAATAAGGAATCACTTTTAGAATCTTTAGACATATTGAAGCAAGAAATTGATAAATCTCAAATAATAATGCTACCAGGTGGTTTCTCAGCAGGAGATGAACCTGATGGATCAGCTAAATTTATAGTTAATATCTTTAGAAATGAAAAGATAAAAGAATCTGTTATGGAATTATTAAAGAATAGAGATGGATTAATGTTAGGAATTTGTAACGGCTTCCAAGCATTAATAAAGTTAGGGCTTTTACCATACGGTGAAATATGTGACATAGAGGAAGAGATGGCGACATTAACTTTTAATAATATAAATAGACATATGTCATCAATGGTGAGAACTAAAATAGTATCTAAAAAATCACCATGGTTCAATGAAGTTAATTTAGGAGATATTCATTCAGTACCAATATCTCATGGAGAAGGAAGATTTGTTGCTCCAAAGGAACTATTAGAAACACTTATGAAAAATGGACAAATAGCAACTCAATATGTTGATTATGAAGGAAATATTTCAATGGACATGCCTTATAATCCAAATGGGTCGATGCTAGGAATAGAAGGAATAACAAGCCCTGATGGAAGAATATTAGGAAAGATGGCTCACTCCGAAAGAACAGGAAGCAATCTTTATAAGAATATGGAAGGCAATTTTGAGCAAGGGTTATTTAAATCAGGAATCAATTATTTTAAATAATTGATTCTTAAAGTAAGGAGAGTGTATTTCATGAAAGTAGCAATATTTTTTGGAAGTAAATCAGATACTGAAGTAATGAGAGGTGCAGCAACTGCATTAAAGGAATTTGGAGTAGAGTATAAAGCATTTATTCTTTCAGCTCATAGAGTACCTGAGAAGTTAGAAGAAACTTTAAGAGAAATCGAAAAAGAAGGATATGAAGTTATTATTGCAGGAGCTGGACTAGCAGCACATCTTCCAGGTGTAATAGCATCTCAAACTGTATTACCTGTAATAGGAGTTCCTGTCAAAGCGGCGTTAGATGGTATGGATGCTCTTTTATCAATAGTTCAAATGCCAAAATCTATTCCGGTTGCAACTGTAGGAATTAATAATAGTTACAATGCTGGTATGTTAGCAGTTCAAATGCTGTCATTAAAGTATCCAGATATTAAAGAGAAATTAATTGAATTTAGAATAAATATGAAGAAAAAATTTATAGAAGAAAATGGACAAGGAGTGGAATTGTAATGATTAACAAGTATGAAAAATTATATGAAGGTAAAGCAAAACAAATTTTTAGAACTGACAATGAAGAACATGTAATAGTTCATTATAAAGATGATGCTACAGCTTTTAATGGGGAAAAGAAAGCTCAAATACAAAATAAAGGTGTTCTTAACAATCAAATTACATCAATGATTTTTGAAATGTTAAATAAGAATGGAATCAAGACTCATTTTATAGAAAAGTTAAATGATAGAGATCAACTTTGTAAAAGAGTAGAAATAGTGCCACTTGAAGTTATAGTAAGAAATGTTGTTGCTGGAAGCATGGCAAAGAGATTAGGATTAGAAGAAGGGTTTAAATTGAAGACTACTGTTTTTGAATTATCATACAAAGATGATAGTCTAGGTGACCCGTTAATAAATGATTATCATGCAGTCGGTATTGGAGCAACTACTTTTGAGGAGTTAAATAACATTTACGAAATGACTGCTAATATAAATGATTTATTAAAAGAATTCTTTAAAAAGCAAAATATAGATTTAATAGATTTTAAAATTGAGTTTGGTAGATTGCCAAATGGTGAAGTTGTTTTAGCTGATGAAATATCACCGGATACATGTAGATTCTGGGATTCAACAACTGGAGAAAAGTTAGATAAAGATAGATTTAGAAGAGATATGGGTAATGTTGAAGAAGCATACGTAGAAATTTTAAAGAGAATACAAGGGTAAAATAAAGAATTTAAGGGAGATTTAAAAATGATAAATTCATCAATTGATATTATGGATCCTGCAAATGGTAAATTTAAAGACGAATGTGGTGTTTTTGGGATATATGTAAATAAACCAGTTGATGTTGCATCAGTAACTTATTATGGTCTTTATGCACTTCAACATAGAGGACAAGAAAGTGCAGGAATAGCAGTTGCTAATGGAGAAGAAGTAAAAATTCATAAGGGACTTGGTTTGATTACAGAAGCTTTTAATAGTGATAATTTAGATTATCTTAAATCTTTAAATGGGAATATAAGCGTAGGTCATGTTAGATATTCTACAGCTGGAGCTAAAACAGTTGAAAATGCTCAACCGCTTTTAGCAAATACAAAGTTAGGGCCTATAGCTATGGCTCATAATGGAAATTTAGTAAATGCTGATGTTATACGTGAGTTATTAGAGGATGGTGGACATGTTTTTCATACATCAGTTGATTCAGAAGTTTTAGCATCACTTATAGCTAGAGGTTCTAAAAGAGGCATAGAAAGAGCTGTTGTTAATGCAATTTCTGCAGTAAGAGGTTCTTTTGCGATGGTTATTATGACAAAGGATAAACTAATAGGAATAAGAGATCCGCACGGAATAAGACCTCTATGTCTTGGAAAGATTGATGAAGGATATATTCTTTCTTCTGAAAGTTGTGCTTTAGATTCGGTAGGGGCAGAGTTGGTTCGTGATATAGAGCCAGGAGAAATAGTAGTAATCGATAGTGATGGAGTTAAATCTATTAAGTATTCAGAAGGAACTACATGTCAGACTTGTGCTTTTGAGTATATATACTTTGCAAGACCAGATTCAGTTATAGATGAATTAGATGTTTATAATACAAGAGTTAAACAAGGAGAAGTTCTTTATCAAGAACACAAAATAGATGCTGATTTAGTAGTAGCAGTGCCTGACTCAGGAATACCAGCAGCTGTTGGATATTCTAAGGCTTCAGGAATTCCTTATGAGATGGGATTTGTTAAAAATAGATATGTGGGGAGAACGTTTATATCACCATCTCAAGAACTAAGGGAAAGAGCAGTTGCAGTAAAGTTAAATCCTCTTAAAGTTAATGTAAAAGGAAAAAGAGTTATTCTTATAGATGATTCCATAGTAAGAGGTACTACATCAAAGCATTTAATAGATTCTTTAAGAAGGGCAGGAGCAACAGAGGTACATTTTCTTGTAGCTTCACCAATAGTTAAATTTCCTTGTTATTTTGGAATAGATACTCCTTATAGAAGTGAACTTATAGGAGCTAATAAATCAGTAGAAGAAATAAGAGAAACAATAGGTTGTGATTCTTTAGGATACTTAAGTTTAGAGGGAATGTATGAAGGGTTTTACGGAAGAAGAAACTTCTGTGTAGGATGTTTTAATGGAGTTTATCCAGTTTCAGCACCGATGGAAAAATTAAATGAGAATCTTGAGGAGGAAGAAGTGTTATGCTAACTTACAAGGAATCAGGGGTTAATATAGAAGAAGGATATAAGTCTGTAAAGCTTATTCAAAACTATGCAAAAGAAACTATGAGTAAGTATGTTTTAAATGGGTTAGGTTCTTTTGGAGGAATGATTGAAATACCAGAAGGGTACAGAAGACCAGTGTTAGTTTCAGGAACTGATGGAGTAGGAACTAAATTAGATATAGCTTGTAAAAAGAGAAAGTATGACACTGTAGGTATAGATTGTGTCGCTATGTGCGTGAACGATATTTTATGTCATGGAGCAAAACCTTTATATTTCTTAGATTATATAGCATGTGGAAAGCTTGAAGCAGAGGTAGCAGCAGATTTAGTAAAAGGTGTTTCAGAAGGGTGTCTTCAATCTGATTGTGCATTAATCGGTGGAGAAACTGCCGAAATGCCAGGTTTTTATAAAGAAGGGGATTATGATATTGCAGGCTTTGCAGTAGGTGTAGTTGAAAAAGAGCAAATAATAAGTGGGCAAGACATTAAAGAGGGGGACAAGCTTATAGGAATAGCCTCTTCTGGAATTCATTCAAATGGATATTCTCTTGTAAGAAAAGTGTTTACTGATTTAGATAGAGAATTTAATGGTAGACCAATATATGAAACACTTTTAGAACCAACTAAGATATATGTTAAACCGGTTTTAAGTATATTAGATAAATTTAAAGTAAAAGGAATGGCGCATATAACAGGTGGCGGATTTATTGAAAATGTTCCAAGAATGTTTAATGGAAGAGAAAATCTAACTGCGGTTATAGAAAAGGAAAGTTACAAACTTCCTGAGATATTTTTAGAGATGGAAAGATTAGGTGTTAATAGAGAGCATATGTATAACACTTTTAATATGGGAATAGGATTTATCTTATGTGTAGATGAAAAAGATGTTAACGAGATTTTAAGTGAGCTTAAGGAATGTGGAGAAGAGGCTTATGAAATTGGCTATATAACATCTGGAGGTGAGGGTATTTGTTTAAAATAGCAGTACTTGCTTCTGGTGGAGGTTCAAACCTTCAATCAATAATAGATAAAATTAATGATGGATACATAAATGCTTCAATAGATGTTGTTATTGGAAGTAAAGATGGAATATATGCTTTAGAGAGAGCAAAAAAGCATAATATAAAAACTTGTGTTATTAGTAAGAAAGAATTTGGGTGTGAAACATCTAATAGAATTTTAGAAGTAGTAAAAGAGGTTGATTTAATAGTATTAGCTGGATATCTATCAATATTAGAAGGTGAAATATTAAAGGTATTTAAAAATAGAATAATCAATATTCATCCTTCTCTTATCCCAGCCTTTTGCGGAGATAAAATGTATGGCGAGTACGTACATAAAGCTGCTATTGAAAAAGGTGTTAAATATTCAGGATGTACAGTTCATTTTGTAAATGAAGAGGTTGATGGAGGTGCGATAATCTTACAGGATATAGTAAGTGTAACACCTGATGATACCTATGAAACTCTTCAAAAAAAGATTTTAGTAAAAGAGCATTTAAATCTTCCTAAAGCAATTAAGCTTATAAGTGAAGGGAAAATTGAGATAGTAAACAATAAGGTTATTATAAAAGAAGAGGTGTAGTATGAAAAAAAGAGCTTTAATAAGTGTTTTCAATAAAGATGGAGTTTTAGATCTAGCAAGATTTTTAGAAAGTATAGATGTAGAAATTATTTCTACAGGTGGAACATTTAAATACTTAAAAGATAATGGGATAAATGTTGTTGAGGTAAATGAAGTAACAAATTTTCCAGAGATGCTAGACGGAAGAGTTAAGACATTACACCAAATTATACATGCAGGTATATTAGCTATAAGAGATAAAGAAGAGCATATGAATACCTTAAAAGAAAGAGAAATAAACACAATTGATTATGTTGTAGTTAACTTATATCCTTTCTTTGAAAAAGTACGTGAAGATTTAAGCTTCGAGGAAAAGGTTGAATTTATAGATATTGGTGGCCCAACAATGCTTAGATCAGCAGCTAAGAATTTTAGAGATGTTGTTGTTTTAAGTGATAAAGAGGACTATGAGAGAGTTATAGATGAAATAAAGAAAAATGGAGAGGTTTCATTTAAATTAAGAAAGATTTTAGCAGGTAAGGTATTTAACTTAACTAATGCTTATGATGCAGCTATATCTAACTTCTTATTAGAAGGTGAAGAAGAATATCCTGAATATCTTTCTATTTCGTATAAAAAGAAACAAAGCTTAAGATATGGTGAAAATCCACATCAAAGTGCTGCTTATTATTCATCAAATGAGTTTGACGGAGCTATGAATAGCTTTGAAATATTAAATGGAAAAGAGTTATCTTACAATAATATAAAAGACTTAGATATTGCATGGAAAGTATGTAATGAATTTGAGGAAACAGCTTGTTGTGCACTAAAACATAATACACCTTGTGGAGTTGCAATAGGAGAATCTTCATTTGAAGTTTATAAGAAAGCTCATGATGCAGATCCAATATCTATATTTGGTGGAATTGTTGCAGTAAATAGAGAAATAGATGAAGAGACTGCTAGAGAGATGAGTAAAATATTCTTAGAAGTTGTTGCAGCTCCATCATTTACTGAAGGAGCTTTAGAAGTCTTAAAAGCTAAGAAGAATTTAAGAGTAATAAAATGTAATCAAAAGCCAAGTGCTAAAAAGTTTATGGTAACTGTAGATGGTGGAATATTAGTTCAAGAAGAAGATTTAAAATTACAAAATGAATTAAATGTTGTTACAGAAAAGAAGCCAACTGAAAATGAATTAAGAGATATGGAATTTGGAATGAAGGTTGTTAAATATGTAAAATCTAATGCTATTGTTGCTATTAAAGATGGAGTAGCAAGAGGAATTGGTGGAGGACAAGTTAATAGAATTTGGGCAACTACTGAAGCGTTAGAAAGAGGAAAAGGAGCAACTGTATTAGCATCAGATGCATTCTTCCCATTTAGAGATTGTGTAGATGAAGCTGTAAAATATGGTATAAAGGCAATTATTCAACCAGGTGGCTCTATTAGAGATGAAGAATCGATAACTGCATGTAATGAACATGGAATATCAATGGTGTTTACAGGAATTAGACATTTTAAACACTAATTTTATAAAGCTATATGAAACTAATTTTTCATATAGCTTTAATTATAGGGGGATTTTTAAATGAAGATTTTATTAGTTGGTTCTGGTGGAAGAGAAAGTGCTATTGCTTTTAAGATAGCTCAAAATGAAAAGGTATCTAAGATATATGTAGCGCCAGGAAATGGTGGAACAGCTTTATATGAGAAATGTGAAAATTTAAATATAACTGATATAGATGAACTTTTATCTTTTGCAAAAGAGAATAATATAGATTTGACTATTGTTGGGCCTGAAGAACCTTTAACTAAAGGAATAGTAGATAAGTTTAGAAGCGAAGGCTTAAGAATATTTGGACCTGATAAAAAAGGTGCTGAACTTGAAGGAAGTAAAAGTTTTTCAAAAGACTTCATGAAAAAGTATGGAGTTAGTACAGCTGAGTATGAAGTGTTTTATGATGCTGAAGAAGCAAAAGCATACTTAGAAACTTGTAGCTACCCAATAGTTATAAAAGCTGATGGATTAGCTGCTGGAAAAGGTGTAGTTATTTGTGAAGAACTAAATACAGCTTTAGATACTATAGATTTATTTATGGTTCAAGATATGTTTAAAGGAGCAGGTAGGAGGGTAGTTATAGAAGAGTTTTTAGTAGGTATAGAAGCTTCTATATTATCAATAACAGATGGAAAAACGATAATACCATTTTTATCTGCAAAAGATCATAAACAAATATTTGATGGAAATAAGGGACCTAATACAGGTGGAATGGGAGTAGTTTGCCCAAATCCTTACGTAACAGATGGAGTATTAAAAGATTTCTACGAAAACATAATGGATAAAACCTTAATGGGTATTAGAGAAGAAGGAATGGATTTTAAAGGAATAATATTCTTTGGAATAATGATAACTGAAAAAGGCGTTAAACTTTTAGAATATAACGTTAGAATGGGAGACCCTGAAACTCAGTCAGTTCTTACTTTAATGAAGACAGACCTTTTAGATTTAATTGAAAAAGCGTTAGATGAAAAATTAGAAGATTCAGAAGTTGAGTGGGAAGAAGGATATTGTGTTAATGTAGTGCTTTCTTCAAAAGGTTATCCTGATAAAGCTTGCACAGGCTATGAAATAGAAATTGATAATACAGAGTTAAGTAATGTATTTGTAGCTGGAGCAAAATTAGAAGAGGGTAAGTTAATAACTAATGGTGGAAGAGTTTTATCTGTTGTTGGAAAGGGAAGAACTTTAGAAGAGGCAAGAGAGGCTGCTTATAAAATTAGAGAAAAAGTTAATTTTGAAGGAGCCTATTGTAGAAGTGATATTGGAATTGCAAAATAATTATATTTTAAATACTATGTTAAATTTGTATGTTTAGGTGATATAATGAAAAAAATAATAATAAATGCCTAGTTAGGGGGTAATAAAAATGAAAAGTGATATAGATATAGCACAAGAAGCTAAGATGGAGCCAATAATAAAGATTGCAGAATCTATAGGTTTAAATGAAGATGAGATAGATCTTTATGGCAAATATAAATGTAAATTATCTTTAGATATTTTAAACAAAGAAGGAAAAGACGGAAAGTTAGTTTTAGTAACAGCAATAAATCCAACTCCAGCAGGAGAAGGTAAATCAACAGTTACAGTTGGGCTAGGTCAGGCTTTATGTAAATTAGGTAAAAATTCTATAATTGCATTAAGAGAACCTTCTTTAGGACCTGTATTTGGAATAAAAGGTGGAGCAGCTGGAGGTGGATATTCTCAAGTAGTTCCAATGGAAGATATTAATTTACACTTTACAGGTGATATGCATGCTATTACAAGCGCAAACAATTTATTATGCGCAGCTATAGATAATCATATTCATCAAGGAAACTTATTAAGAATAGATACAAGAAAGATTCTATTCAAAAGAGTTATGGATATGAATGATAGAGCATTAAGAAATATAGTAGTTGGAATGGGTGGACCGATTAATGGTTTCTTGAGAGAAGATGGATTCATGATAACTGTTGCATCAGAAATTATGGCGATTCTTTGCTTAGCAACTGACCTAAAAGATTTAAAAGAAAGAATGGGAAATATATTAATTGCATATGATTTAGACAATAATCCTGTCTATGCAAAACAATTAGAAGTTCAAGGTGCTATGGCATTATTAATGAAAGATGCTATAAAGCCTAATTTAGTTCAAACTTTAGAAAATACTCCTGCAATAATACATGGAGGACCTTTTGCTAATATTGCCCATGGATGTAATTCTATAATTGCAACAAAGATGGCATTAAAGCTTTCTGATATAGTGGTAACAGAAGCAGGTTTTGGAGCAGATTTAGGTGCTGAGAAGTTCTTCGATATTAAGTGTAGATATGGTGAATTAGCACCAAGTTGTGTAGTTTTAGTGGCTACAATAAGAGCACTTAAGCATCATGGTGGATGTAAGAAAGATGAATTAAATATTCCAAATGTAGAAGTATTAAAAAATGGATTATCTAATTTACAAAAACAAATTGAAAATATTCAAAAATATAATGTTCCAGTAGTAGTAGCTATAAATAGATTCTTAACAGATAGCAAAGAAGAGGAAGAAGCTATAAAGGAATTCTGTGAAGGGCTAGGAGTTAAAGTTGCACTTTCAGAGGTCTGGGAAAAAGGTGGAGAAGGTGGAATAGAACTAGCTAATGCAGTTATTCAATCTTTAGATGAAAAATCAGAATTCTCTCCTATATATAATAAAGAAGAATCTATAGAATCAAAAATATTAACTATAGCTAAAGAAATTTATGGAGCAACTGGTGTTAACTATACTAATGCTGCTAAAAAGCAAATAGCTAATTTAGAAAGAATAGGTTTGGATAAACTACCAATATGTATGGCGAAAACTCAATATTCATTATCAGATGATCCAACGCTTCTAGGAAGACCAGAAAACTTTACTATAACTGTTAAGGAAATAAGAGTTTCAAATGGAGCTGGATTTATAGTTGCTTTAACTGGAGATATAATGACAATGCCAGGATTACCAAAGGTTCCAGCGGCTAATAAAATGGATATACAAGAAAATGGAAAAATTGTTGGATTGTTCTAAAGTGACAGCGTCTAAATACTTGACAAAAGTTATGTAATTGTTAAAATTAAAGTATTGATTAAATTATTAGGATATAAAGATTAAAGGCAGCTTAAAGGCTGCTTTTAATTATATTAAGGTGGTGCTTGTATGATATTGTTAGTAGATGTGGGAAATACAAACATAGTTATTGGAATATATAATGAAAACGAATATATAGCTAGTTGGAGAATTTCTACAGACACAAAAAAAACTTCTGATGAATATAGTATTCAACTTATGCAGTTATTTGTTCAAAATGATTTAGATCCTAAAAAAGTAAAAGGTATAATCATATCATCAGTTGTACCTAATATAATGCATTCTTTGGAGAATATGGTTAGAAAAAGTTTTGATATAGAACCTATAATTGTTGGACCGGGAATCAAAACTGGAATTAACATAAAGTATGATAATCCTAAGGAAGTAGGAGCAGATAGAATTGTAAATGCTGTAGCGGCAAATGAACTTTATAATAGAGATTCAATAATAATAGATTTTGGTACAGCGACAACTTATTGTGCCCTAACTAAGGAAGGTAATTACTTAGGTGGATGTATATCTCCAGGAATAAAGATAGCTTCAGATGCTTTGTTTGAAAGAGCAGCTAAATTACCAAGAATAGAGCTAGAGGTACCTAAAAATATTATATGTAAAAACACAATAACAAGTATGCAAGCTGGAATTCTTTATGGATATATAGGACAGGTTGAATATATTGTTAAAAATACTAAAGAAGAGATGAAAAGATTAGGGTTAGAAGAACCTTTTGTAATAGCTACTGGAGGTTTGGCAAATACAATTGCTAGACATACAGATGTTATAGATGAAGTTAAAGGTGATTTAACATTAGAGGGGTTAAGAATAATATACGAAAAGAATAAGGAGTAACAAAAGATGAAAATAGGAAACCTTACTTTTAATAATAATGTCTTCTTAGCACCAATGGCAGGAGTTACTGATATTTCCTTTAGAGGATTATGCAAAGAAATGGGATGTGGATTAGTTTATACTGAAATGGTTAGTGCAAAAGCATTATATTATGGAAGTGATAACACTAAAGCATTATTAAGAATAGCGGATGAAGAAAAACCAGTAGCAGCTCAGATTTTTGGAAATGATCCTAAAATAATGGCGGAAGTGGTTGAGAAATATTTTAATCCAAGAGAAGATATTTGTATCTTAGATATAAATATGGGATGTCCTGCGCCCAAAATAACAAAAAATGATGAAGGATCTGCTTTGATGAAAAATCCTAAATTAGCAGCAGAAATAGTAAGTAGTATAAAGAAGGTCTCGAACAAGCCTGTAACTGTAAAGTTTAGAAAAGGCTATGATGAAGAAAATATTAATGCTGTAGAATTTGGTAAGGCTTTAGAGGAAGCAGGTGCTGATGCAATAGCAATTCATGGAAGAACAAAAAAACAAATGTATGAAGGTAAAGCAGATTGGGATATAATAGCTAAGGTGAAGAATTCTGTTTCAATTCCTGTAATAGGAAATGGAGATGTATTTACACCTGAAGATGCATTGAATATGAAAAAAATTACCAATTGTGATGCTATTATGATTGCAAGAGGTAGTATGGGAAATCCATGGATATTTAAGCAGATAGAAGATGTTCTAAATGGTAAAGATGCTTCTATTGTAACTGATGTAGAAAGAATAAATATGTGTATAAGACATTATGAGTTAGCTTTAAAATATGATGGAGAACATAAAGCTGTAAGAGAAATGAGAAAACATGCATCGTGGTATCTTAAAGGATTACCAAATAGTAGTGAGTTAAGAAACACTATTAATTCAATGGATAAGAGTTCTAATGTTATAGAAATATTAAATGAGTATAAAAATGTTTTGAGATAATATAATACTATAGTGTAATTTATATGAAAATACAGAATATTATTAAAGAAAGTACTGCCTTTTATGGTTTGTAATTTTATTGACATATTAAAAGTGCTGCTTTATAATATTTAAAATGATTTCAAGATTATTAACCTATAAATAGGGATTTAATAAAGTAAGATTCGAAGGGGAGAAAGATATGAGTCAAACAAAAAAGTTTATAATGACTTATGAAGGAGTTAAAAAGCTAGAAGAAGAGTTAGAATATCTAAAAACAGTTAAAAGAAAAGAAATAACTGAAAAGATCAAGGTAGCTTTAGGGTATGGGGACTTAAGTGAAAACTCAGAATATGATGAAGCAAAGAACGACCAAGCATTTACAGAAGGAAGAATTCTTCAATTAGAAAATATGTTAAAAAATGCACAAGTTGTAGATGAAAGTGAAATCCCAAGCGATACAGTTTCAGTAGGATCAGTAGTTAAGCTTATGGATTATGACTTTGATGAGGAAGTTGAATACACAATAGTAGGATCAGCAGAAGCAGATCCAATGAACTTTAAAATCTCAAATGAATCACCAGTAGGAGAAGCATTACTAGGTAAAAAAGTTGGGGATGTTGTAGAAGTTACTGTTCCAGAAGGAGTAAGTAAGTTCGAAGTTCTAGGAATTAGAAGAGCTTAATTGGAGGTATAATTAATGTCAACTGAAGAAATGAATATACAAGAGCTAGAATCTCAGTTCAGTGAGCAAGAAGCTTTAAGAAGAGAAAAGTTAGCAAAGTTACAAGCTGAAGGAAAGGATCCTTTTGATGTATACAAAGTAAATAGAACTCACTCTTCAAAAGAAGTAAAAGATAACTTTGATACTTTAGAAGGTAAAGAAGTAACAGTAGCAGGAAGAATTATGTCAAAGAGAGGACAAGGAAAAGTTGTTTTCTCAGATATCCATGACAGAGACGGAAAAATTCAATTATTCATAAAGATTGATGAAGTTGGAGAAGAAGCTTTAAAGCAATATAAGACAAATGACATAGGTGACTGGGTTGCTTGTACTGGGGAAGTTTTTAAAACTAAAACAGGTGAAGTATCAGTTAAGGCTAAAGAAATAGAGTTAATTTGTAAATCTTTAAAACCACTTCCTGAAAAATGGCACGGTTTAAAAGATCCAGATTTAAGATATAGACAAAGAGAAGTAGATATAATAACTAATCCAGAAGTTAAAGAAACTATAATTAAGAGAACTCAAATTATTAAAGGGATAAGAGAATTCTTAGATAATAGAGGATTCTTAGAAGTTGAAACACCAATATTAGGTGCTATAGCTGGTGGAGCTGCTGCAAGACCATTTATAACTCATCATAATACATTAGATATAGATATGTATTTAAGAATAGCAACAGAATTATACTTAAAGAGATTAATTGTTGCTGGTCTTGAAAAAGTATATGATATGGGTAAAAACTTCAGAAATGAAGGTATGTCAGTAAGACATAACCCAGAATTCACTATGATAGAGCTATATGAAGCTTATGCTGATTATAACGATATGATGGAAATAACTGAAAATATGATTGAATATGTTTGTAAAAAGGTAAATGGAACAACTAAGGTTACTTACCAAGGTACTGAAATTGACTTTAAAGCACCATGGAGAAGAATAACTATGGTTGATGCTGTTAAGGAATATGCTGGAATAGACTTCAATGAAATTAAAACAAATGAAGAAGCTCAAGCTATTGCTAAAGAAAAGCATTTAGAATTCCCAAAACCATTAAATACTGTAACTAAAGGTGAAGTATTAAATATGTTATATGAAGAATTCTGTGAACAGCATATGATCCAACCAACATTCATTATAGATTATCCAGTAGAAATTTCACCTCTTACAAAGAAAAAGAGAGGAAATGAAATGTTCACTGAAAGATTTGAAGGATTCGTGTTTGGTAGAGAATTATGTAATGCATATTCTGAATTAAATGATCCTATAGTTCAAAGAGAAAGATTTGCTCAACAAGCTAAAGAAAGAGAACTTGGGGATGATGAAGCTTACATGATCGATGAAGAATTCATGAGCGCATTAGAAACAGGTATGCCACCAACAGGTGGTCTTGGAATAGGAATAGATAGATTAGTAATGTTCTTAACTGATTCAGCGTCAATAAGAGATGTTATACTATTCCCAACAATGAAACCATTAAACTAGTAAAAAACCGCCGAAAGGCGGTTTTGCTTTGTTAAGAATTAAAATTTAATAATTAATATTGAAATAATAGTAGAGTTTTAAGTGAGATAAATAGCTAAAAAATAAATAAAATAAAAATTTATAAAAAAATGAACAAAAGGGGTTGCATTTTATATAAAAGTTGATATAATAGATTATGCAATGACGTTCCGCGATAGCTCAATGGTGGAGCACTCGGCTGTTAACCGATAGGTTGGAGGTTCGAGCCCTCTTCGCGGAGCCATTTTAAAACTTCATTGCAAAAGTTTAAAGGAAACTCACTCAACAGAGTTGAGGAGTACAAGATTCTAACTAAATCGGAGATTTAGAGAATCATAGCATTCCGCGATAGCTCAATGGTGGAGCACTCGGCTGTTAACCGATAGGCTGGAGGTTCGAGTCCTCTTCGCGGAGCCATTTTAAACTTAATAAAAAGAAGGTAACTTACTCAACTAGCGTTGATAAGTACAAGGTTATTAACTAAATCGAAGATTTGGATAACCATAGCATTCCGCGATAGCTCAATGGTGGAGCACTCGGCTGTTAACCGATAGGCTGGAGGTTCGAGTCCTCTTCGCGGAGCCATTTTTATTTTAGAAGAGTTTTGTAAGAACAGATTAGTCTGATTTTACAAAACTCTTTTTCTTTATTCAAAATAATTTTTAAAACATAATAATTTATGTAATGACGTATAATGCTAATTTGCTTGACATATACATGTGTTTTGGTAAAATTAATATATAATTTAATAAACGCTGTGAAAAAGAGGAGTAGTTTTAATATTTCTTTAAGAGAGATGATGGTTGGTGTAAATCATTAGGAATGTAAAATGAATGGAGCTTTGGAGTGTATTATTTTAAAGATGGGCTTAAGCCAAGAAGGGTGGAACCGCGGAATAGTTATTTCGTCCCTTTGTGGTTTTAGGGCTTTTTTTATTATAAAAAATTATTTAATGATTAATAATGAATAATTAACTGGTCAAAAAATTAATCTTTACTATTCAATATTAATTATTAACTATCAATTAAATTTAGGAGGAATCATATATGGCAGTAGAAAAAACTATGGAAAAAATAGTTGCTTTATGTAAGAGTAGAGGATTTGTATTCCCTGGATCAGAAATATACGGTGGATTAGCGAATTCATGGGATTACGGCCCATTAGGAGTAGAATTTAAAAATAATGTTAAAAAAGCTTGGTGGAAGAAGTTCGTACAAGAAAGCCCATATAATGTTGGTGTTGATTGTGCAATATTAATGAATCCAGAAGTTTGGGTTGCATCAGGACACGTTGGCGGATTCTCAGATCCACTTATGGACTGTAAAGAATGTAAATCAAGATTTAGAGCTGATAAATTAGTTGAAGATCATATGACAGAAAGTGGAGTAGAAGTTGCCTCAGCTGATGGATGGACTAATGAAGAATTAATGGAATATATAACTAAGAACAACATAGTTTGTCCTAAGTGTGGAAAAATGAACTACACTGATATAAGAAAGTTCAACTTAATGTTCAAGACATTCCAAGGGATAACAGAAGATTCAGCTAGCACTGTATACTTAAGACCAGAAACTGCTCAAGGTATATTTGTTAACTTTAAATCAGTTCAAAGAACATCAAGAAAGAAAGTTCCATTTGGTATAGCTCAAATAGGTAAATCTTTCAGAAATGAAATAACTCCAGGTAACTTCACTTTCAGAACAAGAGAATTCGAACAAATGGAATTAGAATTCTTCTGCAAACCAGGAACAGATTTAGAATGGTTTGGATACTGGAAAGATTACTGCTGGAACTTCTTATTAAACTTAGGTGTAAAAGCTGAATGTTTAAGAATGAGAGATCATGGTGAAGAAGAATTATCATTCTACTCAAATGCAACATCTGATATAGAATATTTATTCCCATTTGGTTGGGGAGAACTTTGGGGAATAGCTGATAGAACAGACTATGACTTAAAGAAGCATGCTGAACATTCAGGAACAGATATGACTTATTTAGACCCAACAACTAATGAAAAATATGTTCCATACTGTATAGAACCATCATTAGGAGCAGATAGAGTTGCATTAGCATTCTTAGTAGATGCATATGATGAAGAAGAATTAGAAGGTGGAGATGTTAGAACTGTAATGCACTTACATCCTGCATTAGCTCCATATAAAGCTGCTGTACTTCCATTATCTAAGAAGTTATCAGAAAAAGCTGATGAAGTTTATGATATGCTTTCTAAAAACTTCAATATTGAATATGATGAAACTGGAAGTATAGGTAAGAGATATAGAAGACAAGATGAAATAGGTACTCCATTCTGTATAACAATTGACTTCGAAACAGAAAATGATGGATGTGTAACTATAAGACATAGAGATTCTATGACACAAGAAAGAGTTAAAATTGAAGAATTAAATGACTTTATAGCTAAGAGCTTAGAGTTTTAATGTAATTAGGGCTGTTTGATAAACAAACAGCCCTTTATTTATATATCTGTAGCGAAATTTAGGATTAATAGAATATAATAAGTTATGATGTTATAATAATTTTATATATGGGATAAAATTCAAATATGTAGAGATTTGTATAGGATTATTTTTGCTTTGGAGGATATTATGAAAAGAGATTTTAAAGAATTTAAGGAATTTATTAAAAATAAAAAAGTTGCAGTAGTTGGAATAGGGGTTAGTAATATTCCTTTAATAAACTTTTTATTAAAACTAGGGGCTGAAGTTACAGCTTTTGATAAGAAAACTAAAGAAGATTTAGGTGGGGTTTATGATGACTTTATATCTAAAGGTGTAAAGATGGAGCTAGGAGAACATTATCTTGATAATCTTACTGGATTTGAAGTTGTTTTTAAGACTCCTTCTATGAGAATAGATTGTGATGCCTTAGTTAAAGTTAAAAATGAAGGCGCTTATGTAACGTCTGAGATGGAAGAGTTCGTTAGATACTGTAAAGGTAAAGTATATGCAATTACAGGTTCTGATGGGAAGACTACAACTACAAGTATAGTAGCGAAGCTCTTAGAAGCTGAAGGATATAAAACTTGGGTGGGTGGTAATATAGGTACACCTCTATTTGCTAATATTGAAGAAATTGAAGACGAGCATAGGGTTGTCTTAGAGTTATCTAGTTTCCAACTTATGACTATGAACTTACCAGTAGATGTTGCCATAGTAACAAATCTTACACCTAATCATTTAGACATGCATAAAGGAATGCAAGAATATATAGATTCTAAGAAGAATATTTTCTTATATCAAAATGAATCAGATATATTAGTAGTAAATAGAGAAGATGAGATAACTTATGAATTTGAGAAAGAAGCTAAAGGTCATATTAGAGAGTTCAGTTCTAAGAGAGTATTAGAGCATGGAGCTTATTATAAAGAAGGTGCTTTATATCTAGAAGATAAGAAGGTATGTGAAAAAGAAAATATTATTGTTAAAGGTATGCATAATGTAGAAAATTATTTAGCTGCATTTGCTGCGACTAAAGATGATGTAAAAATTGAAACTATGAAAAATGTAGCTGAGACATTTGGTGGGGTTGAACATAGATGTGAATTTGTAAGAGAGATTGATGGTGTTAAGTATTATAATGATTCAATAGCATCAACCCCTACTAGAACTGTAGCTGGATTACGTGCTTTTGATAAAAAAGTGATTTTAATTGCTGGAGGGTATGATAAGCATATTCCTTTTGAACCATTAGCTGAAGATGGATATCCATATATTAAAGAAGTAGTAATTTTAGGAGCTACTAAATATAAAATAAAAGAAGCTTTTGAAAAACTTAAATTAGAAAAAGGTATAGATGTTCCAACTGTAATGGTTGAATCTTTAGAGGAAGCTGTAGAAGTTTCAAGAAAGATAGCTACTGAAGGGGATATAGTAACTTTATCTCCTGCATGTGCATCCTTTGATATGTTCCCTAATTTTGCAGTAAGAGGAAATAAGTTTAAGGAAATAGTCAACGCTACGAATTAATAGGAAAATGAGTTAAATTTGATAATAGAAAGTGAGCTAGAGTATTTTTATATAATCTAGCTCATTTTTATGAATGAAATCTAAGTAAATATATTAGTTAATATTAAAAATAAACTTCCACATATCCTGGTGTATCAATATATGAATAAATAAGAAAAAAAGAGAAAAAGAGAGTAATATAAAAATAATTAAAATAGATAAAATGCAAACATTGCAAGAAAATGAAGAAAGATGGTAACATAGTAAAAGTCGTCGGCAGTAATTATTAAATAACTGAAGATGATGAGTTGAAAACATTGATTAAAAGTTAAAAAACTTTTTAAAAAATATGTTGACAACAAAAAAGATAAATGTTATCATAAAAAAGCAGTCGGGAATGATTGCTAAATGATCTTTGAAAATTGAACAGAATATAAATTAAGAACCAGCAATTCTTTTGAGAGTTTTTAAAATATTAAAGACTCAAAGTAATTTGAGCAACAGATTAAACTTTTTATTGAGAGTTTGATCCTGGCTCAGGACGAACGCTGGCGGCATGCCTAACACATGCAAGTCGAGCGAGTTGATCCCTTCGGGGTGAAGCTAGC